>JAKADF010000283.1 GCA_021820805.1 Bacillota bacterium | reverse complement strand
GGCAATTGAAAATCAGGATCCCGATGTTGAATATGTGTCACCCGTCATTTCGCATAATTCCCAAGTTGTGTATGGGGCAAACAACACGAACACATCGATTGAAGGAACGAGTGACGAATACCAGCAAATTAAAGGGATCACGATGGCACAAGGAAGATTTTTCTTACCGCAAGAGGTCACTTCAGGTTCGAATGTCGCGGTCCTCGGCAGTAATGTTGCTCAAACTTTGTTTGGGTTTAGAAACCCTGTTGGTCAAACCATTCAAATTCAGGGTATTCCGTTCACCGTTGTTGGCGTTGCAGCCACACAAGGCGGCAGTGGCTTTACGAATTCTGATGATGCGATTGCTATACCGTATACGACAGAATCCAATTTAATGACAGGTACGAATAGTGTTAATCAAATTGTAGTTTCTGCAAAGTCTTCCGATGTCATGAATCAGGCTCAAGCAGAAATTGAATCAACCCTTCGTCTTCAGCACCAGCTTGCACCAAGTGTTGCAGATGATTTCTCGATTATGAACCAAGCGACTATTCTCAGCGCTCTTGGCAGCATTAGTCAAATGTTAACCATGTTATTGGATGGAATTTCAGCTATCTCACTCCTCGTTGGCGGCATTGGGATTATGAATATCATGTTGGTCTCAGTCACCGAACGCACGAGGGAAATTGGTATTCGCAAAGCAATTGGTGCGAAACGAAGTGTCATTTCAACTCAGTTTCTTCTTGAATCCTTGACACTTAGCGTGTCCGGAGCCATCATCGGCGTTTTGGTTGGCGGTATTGGGGCATTTGTCGCTGGAAAAATAATGCATGACGGAAATCTGCTTTCAATTTGGGCAGTTGTACTAGGCGTTGTTTTCTCAGTCGCAATTGGCATCATTTTTGGTGTCTACCCAGCTAGAAAGGCAGCCAATCTGAAACCAATTGATGCCCTTCGATTTGAGTAAGGTAAAAAGTGGGTTTGGGTTGTGGAACCATGTGCGTTATAATCGGGGGCGATGGGTACAAGTCAGTAAATAAGGATAGGAGATTTGCAATGAATCGCTTTAGTAAATTCGCTTTTACTGCCTTACCGTTGACCTTTGCTTTATTAGCTGGATGTGGAACCACATCAAACAACACGAGTGCGGCGCAATCAAACGCAACATCGAACAATACAGTTACAAAGACAACATCATCCGGTGGTAAGGTTATGATTGTTGGCGGAGCATCTTACTCAGGTTCCGCAAACCTAAAGAAGTATGAAGACACTGCGAAAAATAAGCCAAGCAGTGCAGAAGCTCAAATCCAAGCAGGCATTAGCGCACATGTAAATGGAAATGATGACTTAGCCATTCAATATTATAAAAAAGCAATTCAGCTCGACCCGAAAAACGGAGTTGCCTATAACAATATCGGCAACATCTACTTCAGGGATAAAAATGATGCAAAAGGCGCCATCCCTTATTACCAAAATGCAACAAAGGTCCAACCAACTTACGTTTACGGCTGGTGGAACCTTGCCTTGGTACAGCAAAAATTAGGACAAAAAGACGCTATGAAGCAAACAGTAGAGCAAGGCATGAAAGTTGTGCCGAAGTCAGACCCGAATTACAAGAACTTGGCCAGCTTGCTGAAATAACGAACGTAGCTTTGAAGTCAATTAAAATAGAGAAGCGTCACCGGCGTCGCCGCCTGTGGCGCTTTTTACATTTGTGGGCGATGGGAGCTGCGGCGGGCAGCGAGGTAGCGGGTGCCGGCACGGGCGCGGGGTGGCAGGGTACTGTGGGGCACAGGAGGCATAGCTGCCGAAATGTGCCCTAACGGGAGGGGGTGCAGCGGGTGCGTGAGGCATAGGTACCGAAATGTGCCCTAATGGGCGCCGTGGCCCGTGAGCCCGGAGGCATAACTACCGAAATGTGCCCTAACAGGCGCCGTGTCCCGCAGGTGCGTGAGGCATAGCTACCAAAATGTGCCCTAACAGGCGCCGTGTCCCGCAGGTGCGTGAGGCATAACTACCGAAATGTGCCCTAACAGGCACTGTGGCTTGCCGAGCCCGGAAGCATAGCTACCGAAATGTGCCCTAATGGGCGCCGTGGCCCGCAGGTGCGAGAGGCATAGCTACCAAAATGTGCCCTAACAGGCGCCGTGTCCCGCGAGCCCAGGCATAGCAACCGAAATGTGCCCTGATGGTCCCCAGACGTCGCTTCGGGCCCGCAAGCCTAAACCACGAAGATATCGATATTTTCAGTCTGTTGGATTATACCTATAAGTAAGGTGGCACCTAAACTCTGAAGAGTATTCATGAAACCGCCTCGTTAAAATAAAAGAACTTTGGCGTGGAGAACAGTTAGCGTCTTACGCCTAAAGTTCCACATGGAGTTGAGTAACTGGTATGGATACACATAGTGAGGATCTATTCCGAAAGTTATCACCTTCTGAAAGCTTTACTTTACCCCGGTATGATGGCTATTCGACGGTTAACCTTACATCTACACTGCTGCAAATTTTTGGCGCACAGACATTGCCTTCTAGTCCGCTTCACATCGGGCTTGTTCCAGATGGAGTTTTGGACGGTGTGAAAAATGTTGTGTACCTCGTTGTTGATGCACTCGGGTATCGTCAACTTAAGTCTTATGTTTCATCAGGTGCAATGCCGAATGTTGAGCAATTTATTAAAAAGGCAAGCGGCGGTGCAGGTGCGTTCTTTCCATTAACAACAGTATTTCCGTCAACAACTGCAGCAGCTTTGACGTCTATCTATACTGGTTTAATTCCATTATCGCATGGGCTTCTCAGCTATTCAGTGTATCTGCCTGAAATTAATGATGTGGCAGATTTAGTGTTTTCGCGCTATTTCTCCGATGGTGCCAAAATCAAAAACTATGATAGTTTCCTTCACGAGCGGTCAGCCTTCCAGCTTTTATCGGAGGTCGGAGTAAGGTCAGTTTCGGTGTCGGACAAGGCTTTTCAAGGCTCGCTCCTTAGTGCAGTTCATCATCGGGGCAGTACATTTGCGGGCTACAGTTTCCCATCTACGATTCCAACGCTGGTTAGCAATGAGTTTCATATTCATGACCGGAATTTTGTAACGATATATTGGCCAGGCGTAGATTCCTGCGCGCATAAGTATGGTCCTATGAGTGACGAATGCAAGGATGAAGCATATGTGGTAGATACCATTCTCGGACGAATTGTTGATAAATTGAAGATGATAAAAGGTAGTCTTGATGATACATTGTTTGTTCTCACGGCGGATCATGGTCAAGTGCTAAACGATGAGTCCCATGCGCTACAACTGAATTCGTACCCTGAACTCTTGTCGATGCTTCGGGTTCCGCCATCTGGGGAGCGCAGGTCTCTTTATTTATATCCAAAGGAAGGATATGAAGAAGCAGTCATACGCTTTGCAGAAGAAAAAGGTGCTAGAGTCATGTCGCGAGAGGAAGCCTTGAAGAGTGGTTTATACGGGTCAGGCCCCGCAAAGCCGTCTCACTTAGAGAGAATCGGCGAATTGATTGTGCTGCCACCAGGAACTGCACAGTGGATTTATGATCCGGAGAATGGACACCCCGTCAGGTTTTTTAAAGGAGCGCATGGCGGAGTGCATTCGGATGAGATGATAGTTCCATGTTTGCTTGTAAGGTGTTAGCAGCAGCATTGTACCTCTCAAAAAAAGGCTCCCTGCGGCTATGAAGCCAAGGAGCCTTTTTCACTTAATGTATTTGCTTTTCGTTGTTACTCAACGTTTGTCATCTTACCCCTGACTTCTACAGGAACAATCAGGTCGATGATACCGATGACGAGCGATGCCAGGATTGCACCCCATACGGTGACGGTCATGCCTGGGACGATAAATTGAGCAACCCAAATTACAATTGCACTGGCGATAAAGCCAATTACACCGCGCCACCAACGAGTAATTTGCCCTCCAATCATCGCTTCAACGACCCATCCTAAGAGTGCGATCACGACTGCAGCGAGGATGGCTGTCCCAAAGTTTGCGATTCGAAACCCTGGTACAAGATAAGCAATGAACATTAATACCAATGCAGACACGATGAAGCGAACAATGACACCAATCCAATTCAAGTTCTGTCTCTCCTTTTACACTTCTTAGGAATAGAATACCCACTCCATGGAAAAACAAACATAAATCAGTAACAAATAGTGTAGAATGGTGCCATGCTGATATATAAAGATGGATCCGCTCATACATCTGAAACTCGAACTCCCGATGAAAATGAAGTGGCATTCCTGAGATTATTAAAGCCAGATAGATCTGAAATTTCGCGTGTACTTGGCGATTTGTTTAAGTGTCATCCGCTGGTTATTGAGGATTGTGTAAAATTAGGCCAACGACCAAAGGTTGACGTGTACAAAGATCATGCGTTACTCACTTTTTACAGTCTTAAAGAAAACTGGGAGCTTATTGAAATCGCCATTGTTATCGGTAAAAACTTTGTGATCACGATTTACCAGGAAGAGATGCCTTATTTAACAGAGTTAAGACAGGAATTCCTCCGCATGCCTGATAAGATGAGGAATCCTGGAACGATTATTTATCATGTGCTCGATAACTGCGTCGACCAATATCTTGACCTGGCAGACTGGATTGAGGATAAAGTAACAGATTTTGAGAATGAAATATACGAGAATCCTTTTGCTAAATTAGCTCAAACAATATTTCATATGAAGCGTAAATTACATATCTTACGAAGACATTTTTCTGAGGAACGTAATGTTTTAGGAACATTGATGCATTCTGAGTTCCCGTATACAAAAGAAGAAATCAATATTTATTTAACGGATGTATACGACCACTTAAGCAGGGTAGTCGATTCCATAGACACGTTTCGCGATTCAATGACAGGTCTCCTAGAACTGCAAATGTCATTAAAGGGAGACAGAATGAATGAAATCATGAAAACATTAACGATTGTGAGTACATTCTTTCTTCCGCTATCCTTTATTGTTGGACTCTATGGGATGAATGTAAGTGGAGTTCCTGAATATACTTGGAGCTTTGGCTATGCCTATGTTTGGGGCTTATTAATTGTAGTCACTCTTATCATGTATGTATTTTTTAAACGAAAAAAATGGTGGTAGCGTATATGCGTACATATTTAAAGGTTCCTTCTCTCTCGAGAAGGAACCTTTAATGCTACGGAAATAGGAGGTTTTAAAGTAATTAGGGGCTGCTGAATGATTCGCAACGTAGCCCCGATTAGTCGTAGATCAATTCCGATGAGTTGTCGATGGACGAGCCAAAAAGAAGTCGCAGCCGCTTTT
>JAKADF010000282.1:2415-5290 GCA_021820805.1 Bacillota bacterium | reverse complement strand
CTGTAAACAATGAGACAGGTGCGATTTTACCAATTGAAAAAACAGCCGGGGTAGTAAAAAAAGCTGACAAAGAGATTTTGTTTCATTCTGACATGGTACAAGCACTAGGTACTCTTCCAATCAACTTAATGAATTCGAATATTGATATGGCTTCTTTTTCCGCACATAAGATTCATGGCCCCAAGGGTGTTGGCCTTTTATATATGAAATCGGGTATTCCATTTCGGCCAGTTTTACATGGCGGCGCACAGGAAAAAAAGCGACGCGCTGGTACAGAAAACGTTGCTGGTATAGTTGGTTTTGGAGCCGCAGTTTCGCGTTTGGAGCAACATTTTGAAGAGAGAATTGCACATATCCATCATGTGAATACAGCTTTTCGGGAGAAAGTTCAGGATATCCCTGGGATCGTATGGCATAGTCCAAATAACGCTGTTCCGACAATTGTAAATATTGGATTTCCCGGTGTGCGCAATGATACTTTATTAATGAGATTAGATTTAGAAGGCGTAATGGCGTCTGCCGGATCCGCATGTACTGCTGGCAGCTTGGAGCCAAGCCATGTTTTGGCAGCAAGCGGCTGTTCCAAAGAAAGTTTACGTGAAGCGATTCGATTTAGTTTTTCTGAAGATACAGAGGTTGATGCTGTGTTGGAAGCAGCGTCTATATTAAAAAGAATTGTTCTTTCAATGCGTCATAGCACCTAATTTTTGCATTGCAAAATTCCGAGTGTAGTTGTAGTATATTGTGTGGATTTGTCACGCAGTTATTTCGAGGCTGGAAGTATTTGTTGAATGTAAGAGTGTTCTTTGAATTTTCTTTCTTTTTTTGTTTGACAGAATGACTCAAAGGACATTATAAAAGTAGGCTTATGTAGTTTTACATATGGTGTATTTAGATAAAAAGGGGTTCGGAAATCATGCGGTGTCCGCATTGTCACTGTCGGGATATCGGTAAAATTGGCGCAAACCAGTTTTACTGCTGGAGTTGCTTTAAAGAATTCAATGTTTCAGGCCAGGAAGTACGTGTTTATGATGTTGCGGAAGATGGTTCACTTGTATCTGTTGAGAATGCTGCGAACGAACTTGAATTTGGAACAGGCGCTTAAGAGGGCGCCTGTTTTAGTTAACGGTGAGGAATTCCATACAAGCCTAGTCCTGAAAATGCGAAACCAAAAATAAATGAGAATATGATATAGCCAAGGCCTGTCAGAACTCTTTTTTCTCGAAACAGCGCAAGTGATTCATATGAGAATGTTGAAAATGTAGTGTACGCCCCGCATAACCCAGTTCCAAGCAGCAGAAAGGGTGCTGGACCGAGGTTTGGGAACAGCCCCCCAAGGGATCTTGTCAGCCACCCTAAGAGTAAAGATCCTGTAACATTAATAATTAGTGTTGGATATGGGAATTTCATGGTGAATGCGTTTGTTATCCATTTAGAAATTTGATATCTGAGCAGCGCACCGATAATGCCGCCTGTGCCAACCAGCAACCATTCCAAAGCTATACTTCCTTTCGACGCCTTGCAATGCGAATACGATATGGCCGCTTTGCAATAAGATAACCGAGGTAAGCCGAGAAGACCCCAAGTAATAGTGACAAGAGTATATACCAGAGAGCACTATTAAACAGGCCGAGGGCAACTAACTTCCATGTGTCCAGAGTGAAAGTCGAAAAAGTTGTAAAGGCACCTACAAAGCCTGTCCCAATACCAAGCCTTAAGTTTGGGTTAATTGTTACATGTTCAGTTGTGATGGTATAAAACCATGCTAAAAAGAAGCTTCCGATTATATTGATAATAAATGTAGATGCGGGGAAGCCCCCAAATGTTCCCATCCATTCAGTTATGCCATATCGTAGACAAGCACCGATAAATCCTCCGATTGCTACGGCGATGTAAGCCATAATCATTCCCCTTAAGACAGAAGCGGATAGGTTTGTCCCATTTTTTAAAAGTATAAGGGACTAAGAAAATAGCCGCAACTAGGTGAGATTACAAATGAGGTTGTACAAAATTGCATATACTCATATACAGGAATGATTGTTTGTATTTTTATTCCATTGTGTGCGTTCGACAGCACAAAGACAGGAGTGAATTGATTTGGATAGAGCCAAGCGGTACTTAGAGGTTTCTACCGCCGTGCTCATTTCGCTTCTTTGTTTCTATTTGATTGGGCTTCTGAGAGGTTTTTTTCAGGATATTTGGTCAGTGTTTACGGTTGTATTGTACCCCTTTTTGGCAGCGCTCGTACTCGCCTACATATTACAGCCTATCGTTGATATGCTGGTTAAGCGTCGTGTTCCAAGGACGATTGCGATTATGCTCATTTATGCATTTGCAATACTTTTACTAACTATAGGCCTCATGCACGCAATTCCAACTGTAACGAAACAAGTCACACAATTAACTCAAACACTTCCAGCACTTGTTGAACAAGCAAACAACTGGTTAGATGCGATTGTCAAACAAAAACAGTACCTACCTGATGCAGTTCGGCTAGGGCTCGAACGCGCACTGACACAAGTTGAACAAAGTTTTACGGGGGCAGTAGCACGCATTTTTACAATGATTACAGGTGCTGTTAATGCTGTATTTGCAGCATTTGTCGTTCCGTTTTTGGTGTTTTATATGTTGAAGGATGCAAGAGCAATCGGTCGAACTGTTGTTTCGCTGTTCCCGAAGGATAAACGAGATGAAGTCCAAGAGTTGTTGGTTGGTATTGACGACACACTAGGTAAATACATTCGCGGACAATTACTTGTCATGCTTACAGTCGGTATTTTGACGTACGCCGGATATTTGATTATTGGGATGCCTTATGCGCTCCTCCTTGCAATCGCACTTGCTGTTGCAGATATTGTACCGTATTTAGGACCGT
>JAKADF010000282.1:0-2405 GCA_021820805.1 Bacillota bacterium | reverse complement strand
CTGCGCCTGCTGTGATTTTGGCGCTTCTCATTCATCCGTCATTAGCAATTAAGGTGCTCATTGTTAATGTAATTGTTCAGCAATGCGAAGGGAATTTAATATCTCCGCAGATTATGGGGAAAACGCTTCATTTGCACCCGATGGCTATCGTGGTGGCTCTTCTCATTGGAGGGGAAATCGGAGGACTTCTTGGTTTAATTGCCGCGATACCGCTGCTTGCTGTAGGAAAGGTAGTATGGATGCATGTTGTAAGTTGGAAAAAGCAGGCTAGAATCTAGCTTGTTTGACAAAATAAGAATTTTTCATTAAACTACTTTACAATAATGAAAACGATGCGGGAAATTAGTACATTACATCTGTACTGCACAGAGAGAGCTCCCTAGGCTGCAAGGCGCTTCAGACGATGCAATGGAAGCCAGTCCTAAGTGCGTTAAAAACGCCGGGTATGCCCGTTACAGCTTGAATGAAGTGACAATGTTGAGTGAGTTTAACATTGTAATCAGGGTGGTACCGCGAGCAAAACCTCTCGTCCCTGTTATGGGATGAGGGGTTTTTTGTGTTTGCATCGTATGTTGGGAGGTAAACTTGTGAAAAATTTGTCAGGTAAAGAAATTCGTCGTCTTTATAAACAGTTTTATGCAGACAGAGGACATCTTATATTTCCAAGCGCAAGCCTGGTACCCCATAATGACCCGACACTCTTGTGGATTAATGCTGGTATGGCTCCATTAAAGCCATATTTTGATGGTCGTGAAATACCAGAGAAGCCTCGGATAGTGAGTTCTCAAAAGTGTATTCGTACGAATGATATTGAAGAAGTGGGTAAGACGGCTCGCCATCAAACGTTTTTTGAAATGCTTGGAAATTTTTCATTTGGTGATTATTTTAAGCGAGAAGCAATTACCTGGGCATGGGAGTTTCTAACAAAGGTATTAGAACTTGACCCTGAGCTTTTGTCTGTGACGATTCATGTAGAAGATGATGAAGCGTTTCATGTGTGGCATGATGAAGTTGGATTGCCAGAAGAGCGGATATTTAGGGGTGAAGAAGATAACTTCTGGGAAATTGGCGAAGGTCCATGCGGACCGTGTTCGGAGATTTTTTACGATCGCGGCGTAGAATTTGGCTGCGGCTCACCAGACTGCAAACCAGGCTGCGATTGCGACAGGTTTCTTGAAATTTGGAACTTGGTGTTCACCCAATACAACAAAGAACCCGATGGAACGTATACGCCGCTTCCAAAGAAAAATATCGATACAGGGAGCGGGTTAGAGCGTGTTGCATCGGTTCTGCAAAATGTTTCAAACAACTTTGAGACAGACTTGTTCCGACCAATTATTGATAAGACTGGTGAAATTGCGAATCGTAAATACGGGCAGTCAAGTGTTGATGATATGCATTTCAAGATTATCGCAGACCATTTGCGGACTGTTGCGTTTGCTATTGGAGACGGTGTTCTGCCAGGAAATGAAGGGCGCAGTTATATCATTCGCCGCTTACTCCGTCGTGCAGTTCGCAGTGGACGCAGGCTTGGAATAGAACGTCCGTTTCTGTATGAACTTGCTGTAGTTGTCGCAGAAATTATGGGCGATGATTACAGTGAAGTACAAGACAAACTCGTCTTTATCCAGAAAGTGGTTAAAACCGAAGAAGAACGGTTCCATGAGACCCTTGTAGAAGGAGAGTCGTTGCTTTTTGATTTGATTGAGACAATCAAATCGTCAGGCGGTACTGAGCTTTCGGGAACGGATGCATTTAGGCTCTACGACACATTTGGTTTTCCAATTGACTTGACGGTTGAAATTGCAGGTGAACAAGGCATCACTGTTGATAGATCGGGATTTTCAGCACAATTAGAGGAGCAACGGGAACGTGCACGCAAAGCACGCCATACGACAGAAGGAATGAGCAGTGACCGGGGAGTTCTTGAAACGATTACGTCACCCTCAAACTTTGTTGGATACAGTGAACTTAGTGTTCAGGCAAAAGTTACACATATCTTGCGTGATGGTGAACTTGTGGATGTTCTTGAAGAAGGCGAGATAGGGCAAGTTTTACTGGATATTACGCCATTCTATGCAGAGAGCGGCGGACAGGTAGCAGACTCAGGTGAAATTGCATCGCCTCTTGGAACTGCGAAAGTAACAGCTGTTTCTAAAGCACCGCATGGTCAGCACCTTCATAAAGTGCAAGTTATGTCTGGTAAGCTTTGCCTTGGTGATGAAGTAAACGCGAGTGTTTTTGCAGAGGTCCGTAAGGACACGATTAAAAACCATACTGCAACGCACTTATTGCATAAGGCACTTCGGGAAGTTCTCGGAAATCACGTTGCTCAGGCTGGTTCTTTAGTAGCCCCTGACAGGCTGCGTTTTGACTTTTCTCATTTCGGTGCACTTACAGATGAA
>JAKADF010000281.1:3863-5303 GCA_021820805.1 Bacillota bacterium | reverse complement strand
AGAGTAATCCTCCAAATGGGGCAAACGTTTTTATAAACGATACACCTGCAACGTGAGGAGTCGCCATCCACCATGAATAATTTACTGTTCCAAGGAGAGACCCTGCAACGAAACCAATAATTGTGAGGATTCCTCTAGAGTCTCCGCCGCCTGTGTGATACAACGTACCTGAAGCACATCCATCGCCTAACTGCATTCCGATTCCAAACAAAAAGGAACCAACGAGTTCTGATAAACCAATTGAGGCAACACTGGCTTTTGCAGCATGGCCAAAAATGTTTCCACTCACAAGTACTGGTAAGAACAATAGATTAACCAAAATAAACATAAGCATTTGTGCCCGCAGCCCAATGCTGCGGCCTGAAACAATAAAACTTCTAAAAGAGCTTGTAAACCCAAAATGTGCATGATACAAAGCTACACCCATGATACCTGTTACTAGGAATAAAAAACCGTGAGAATATGATGCATAATGGCTGACTAAAACAAACCCTGCTGCTAATAACAGAAGTGCAATAATTGTCATCCTGCGATTAATGCTCGATTCTTGAATTATTTTAGATGTACCACTATGGGTATCAAGGTCAAGAATATGCGCTTCACTTGTAGCCACTAAAAGCCACCTCCCTTTTTAATTGAAATCATTTTGTGGAAATCCCTATAGGATTACAATGATTTATCTTAAAAAAATGAAGGCTAGTCACCACTCGTGAACCAGCCTTCAATTTGCAATATGAGTTTGGAGTAAAAAAAGGCCTAATCTACTGCTGCTGCAAGCGTCTTTGCAACAAACAACATTGTCGAATCCAGCACAGGAAGCGGGCTGTTTTTATCCGATATTAACAGCGGAATTTCAGTGCAGCCCAAAATAACCGCTTCGGCACCTCGTGCCTTTAATGATTCGATAATTTCGACATACTTTTTCAGTGACTCCTCGTTTAAGACACCTCTAAACAGTTCCCTATCCAATACATCTTGTATAATGGATTGTTGCTCAAGGTTTGGCGTTATACACTCAATGCCATTTTGCTTTAGTCTATCAGGATAGAACGCCGCCGCCATTGTTGGCATTGTTCCCATTAAACCAACACGACGGTAGCCTTTTGCGCGTGCCTCGTCTGCAACTGCATCTGCTATATGAAGCAACGGAATACCCGTCAGATTTTTCACTTGGTCATACACGATATGCGGCATGTTTGCGGCAATCACCGCGAAATCTGCGCCAGCTGCTTCTATCGCTTTCAGTCCAGTTACAAGTCCATCTGCATACTTGTCCCATTCACTAGTCTTAGACCAGTCGATAAATGTTTGAAACCGTACACTGAACAAAACGATTTCTGGATAGTTCGTATCATGATACCGTTCGACATAAAGGCGAGTCAGTGCACTGTAAAAATGAGTCGTCGATTCGGCACTGAGTCCGCCAACAATTCCAATTCT
>JAKADF010000281.1:0-3853 GCA_021820805.1 Bacillota bacterium | reverse complement strand
ATTTTGCCTCTCCCCTTGAACTTATAGTTCTCCAGGAACTAACTCCCACCATCTTTCATCATACATCGTTTTTTAATATATCGCTCACTCTGCGATTCACTAAATTTTATATGCTACGCTTGTTAATCCTGGCCTCTAATTTATCAGTCATCACTTTGAGCTTCCAATTTACAGCTATGAATAAGCTTATCGCTGCGGCAACAACAATGATAATTATCATTCCATATATCCTCCAACAGATTACTCACATGCCAGCTTACTTTTCGCTAACAATGCGGACAGTTACATTACTTATCCTTCCCGATATGTAAGTATGGATAAACCTGTATAAGAAAGCTGTCGAAAAACAGCTAAAATAAAATAGAAAAATTATTAGTATATAATTTGTAAAAAATTCCGTTTATAAAGCGATAAATAGAAGTGATAAATAGAAATATTAAATAGAAATGTTTAGTAATTGAAGCAAAGTGTGCGATGGTTTCTGTCATCAACACACAGTATCTTGTTTTGTTACACAACTGCAGATACACTTAAACAGACATGCTGTATGGATTATCTGGGGGATGATAGAAGTGAAAGAGATAAAAGAAAGAGTGCGGTTTATTCACACTTCAGATAGAGTAATTTGTCTTTTAACACTTCCTTCTGGAATGGGATTTATGGGTTTAGGAACACACAATGACGAAAAGGAAGCCGAACGACTTGCATATGCGGATGCTCTTGAGAAAAGTAAGGTAATCTCAATCAAAAATATCGCGTTGTTCCGAGACTGGAAACGTCAGCATCAGCATTTCTATTAAATTATTAGTTCGGCGGAATCTCCCTATGAAAAATTATCATTCGGGAGAGTCACAAGGCAATGTAATGTTAACTGATGTACCTTTACCTATCTCACTTTTAATCTCGATATTTCCCTTGTGAGCTTCAATGATTTTATAGCTCACCATAAGTCCGAGACCTGTTCCTTTTTCCTTCGTTGTATAGAATGGTTCCCCAAGTTTCGGTATCCGTTCTTTAGGTATACCAGAGCCGCTGTCCGAAATCCGAATGATTACTCGATTTGTATCCAAGTTTTTTGCGGATACATGAACTTCTCCGCTTTTTTGCATCGATTCAATTGCATTTTTTATAATGTTTAAGAAGACTTGCTTTAATTGATTTCTGTCACAGAAAACAGAATGTATTTGCGAATCGCAGCTCAAGAGTATCTCTACGTTATTCAAAATGCTTTGTGCTCGAATCAGATTTACAACTTCCTGCAGGAGAGTTGGAACATCCTCTTGCTCAAAGTTCTGAACTTGTGGTTTCGCAATCATCAAAAATTCACTCACGATTTGATTAATCCTGTCCAACTCGGAAAGCATTATTTCACAAAAATTATTGTTTTCTTGCTGTTTAAATAATAGCTGTGTAAAACCCTTAAGTGCAGTAAGGGGGTTTCGGATTTCATGTGCAACCCCTGCAGCTAGTTGCCCAACAACTGCCAACTTTTCTGACTTTCGAAGTAATTTTTCTGCTTCCTTTTGTCCAGTAATGTCTTTTACAATTCCATATGCACCTATCACAATTCCATCAATTATAATCGGAACTTCATTCGTACTTAGATACCTTGGACTCCCATCCTTATGAACAATTGTGGTCTCGTAGGTTTGTGGAAATCCTTTAAGAACATGTCGGAAATGCTTTATCACCCTATGCAATTCTGCTGGTACAATTAATGCACCTTTCTTCATCAAGAGCATTTCCGATTCTGAGTACCCAGTAATTCGCTCCATTGCTTGATTAACAGACGTCACTTTACCTTCTAAACTCACTTCAAATATCCCATCCGGATTATTTTCAAAAAGTGACCTATACCGTTTTTCCTTCATTTCAACGACGCGCCAAGCCTTCATCATGTCCAAAATGAGTGCAATCTGCACTGCACACGTCGTTAGTACTCCTTCATCGCCTTTTTGAGCAGGATTTACACGCCCAAGCACAATGGCCCCAATGATTTTTCCGCGCGAACTTAAGCTCCAAAAGCCAACTTGATGTATGCCGCGTGGTTTAAACAGATCTTGAAACTTACTAGGCAACTCGCAAACATGATTCCAAACATCTCGTCTTTTCGTAAACAAGTCTACAATCTCGGCCCGATTATCATCAAGGAAATCTTGTAGTTCTTCCATTCCAGTTGAAAAGGCACCCCATGGTTCGTAAATTTTGGGAATTTCTTTGCCCATAAGTGCAAGTTGCTTTTGGTACACAAAAAATCCGGACTCTACTTCAAATAGATCTTGAAAGGCTTCGGAAGCATAATGCATCAGTTCTAGGCCTCGAGCCGCGCCCGAAAAATTCCTTGACCGTTCGATGAAACGTGCCAGCAAATCATTCTCCAAATAAACCCCACCTATGAATGCATCATTGCGTGAAAACCGCCTAATTAAATTACTTGTACAAAAAGACACGATTATATTTTAGTACGTATTTCCTAAGTGCAGTAGTCCTTTTGTGAACTCAAAATTTAGTCCCTTGTATTCTTATCTCCCACATCATTCACTTGTAAGATTAACGAGAAGAAAGTGAGATGACACATTTTACCTAAATGCATGTCACTCTTAGGGGGTACGACGATATGTCAAAGCTGCCCATGAAGAATAACCTAGGTTTTTTTGAAATCCGCCTTGAATCCATTGGAGGCCTCGGCGCAAATTTAGCAGGAAAGATGCTTG
Source organism: Bacillota bacterium (assembly GCA_021820805.1). The sequence continues at coordinate 1,139 of JAKADF010000281.1, read as the reverse complement.
CTGAAGCCGGAGTGATGGGACTTGGCCTCAATGGGTCAAACTTTTCATCCTATGGTTCCGAGAAGAAGGGCACACCAGTTAAATCATTTGTTCGTTTTTGCGATCCCGATACAGAAATTCGAGATCACAGCCCAATTGAACGGCCCCATGTCATCGGCGTTTTTCACGAGGCACTCTACAAGACAGTCGATGTAGTGAATGGACTTGAGCAAGGCGGCATCGTTCTCGTAAATACAACTCGGGATTTTTCGACAGTGCAGGAAGAACTCCAAATTGACCACGGAATCATTGCGCTTGTAGATGCAATGGGCATAGCCGTTGATGAAAAAACCAAGGTCAATACAGCAATGCTTGGCGCCCTATTCCGGATTTGCAGCTTCCTTAATCCTGATGCAATGCGGGCAGTTATTCGCAAAACATTCGAGCGCAAATACCCACACCTTGTTGAACCAAATATCCGTACATTTGACCGCGGATATAACGAAGTCAAGTTCCTGACTTACACTGCACCCGTTGGATCTGCGGCAAAACCCTTCGTCCGTCCTGTACCGCAGCTTGGTTATCTTACCCAACCGATTGGCGGCACCATTACCAACCCAGGATCCAGTATTCGCAAAGATTTAAGTGGATCACGACAAGGCTATATCCCCGCATTAAATCTGAACGCATGCATCCATTGCGCAGCGTGCGACACAGTCTGCCCTGACCTTTGTTTCGTATGGGAAAGAGGCGTCGACAGCCGGAACAAGCCAAATATGTTCCTTAAAGGAATTGATTATCAGTATTGCAAAGGTTGCCTGAAATGTGTTGAAGCCTGCCCTACGGACGCACTGTCTGTGAAACGGGAGGACGAATCTTACGTTAATGAACAAAGAGTCCCCCATGAATTTTAAACACATCCATCTTATTGGAGGGATGTTTCATGAACCAGGAAACCGTGCCTAATATTCAAACAGAACTTCCTGCAAAACAAAACCTCGTTTTCGAAAGCGGAAACGAAATGGCAGCTATGTCTGCGGCACAAATTAATTATCACGTCATGGGCTATTTCCCAATCACGCCTTCCACCGAGGTTGCCCAATATCTGGACGCGATGAAAGCAAGAGGCGAACATGACATAGTTATGATTCCCGCAGACG
>JAKADF010000280.1 GCA_021820805.1 Bacillota bacterium | reverse complement strand
TCAGCGCTGTTTGGGGTATTGCCGGGCTGATTGGGCCTTTAATTGGCGGGCTTTTTGTTGACCAAGTTTCTTGGCGGTGGATTTTCTACATCAATTTACCAGTTGGCATCATTTCACTCTTGCTTGTTTGGAGTTTCTTGCACGAGCATTTCGATAAAAAGGCCAAAAAAATTGATTATCTTGGTGCTATTACTTTTACAATTGGAATTTCGTCACTTTTGTATGCCCTGTTAAACGGCGGACAGATATATTCGTGGACTTCAGCGGCAATCCTTTCTTTGTTTGCGATTGCGTTTGTTTTTGTCATTCTCTTTATTGTCATCGAGTCTAAAGCAGTAGAGCCAATGTTGCCTTTGTCTTTGTTCAGAATTCCAGTTATTGCTGTATCTAATCTAATTGGTTTTTTGGCGAGTTGTGTTCTAATTGGTGCTAATGTGTATTTGCCTATGTGGATTCAAACTTTGCTTGGCCACAGTGCAACAAGTTCAGGTCTGACGCTTATGCCGATGTCAATCGCGTGGCCGCTGGGTGCTACTTTCGCTGGACGATACATGTATAAAATTGGTTCGAAAATGACAACCATGATTGGCTCCATCTTCATTACGGCGGGCACTGCCTGGCTCTTAGCTGTTAAGCTTGGCTCTCCATATTGGTATCTTGTTGGTCTTATGATTATTATTGGGTTTGGTATGGGGTATGCAGTTACTCCAACCACAGTTTTGATTCAGGCCGCGGTCGGTTGGCAGATGCGCGGTGCAGCAACTGCATCGAATACATTTATGCGTTCGCTCGGGCAAACGGTTGGCATTTCAATTTTCGGAACGCTTTTTAATAGTTCCATCATGAACTATGCAAAGAGTCACTTAAGCGGGTCATGGCATGGCGGGAGTGTTAACAATTTGCTTAGTGTAAATGCAAAGTCGCAAATACCTCCAGCAGTTGTTAAAGTCATCCACGAGTCACTTGCACATGGTCTCCATATTGTCTTCCTCGTTGTATTTGCATTTGCTGTGTTAAATTTGATTGCAACTGTTTTTCTTCCGACACACCGAAAGGTGATGGAGCAGCAGAATCAAGCCACTTCAAAAAGTTCAGGTCAGTCGGAAAAGCAAAACGGGGCAGTACCATCGCCAGAATGATTATTTTTAACAAATGAATCAAAACCACCTTGTGCGTTTGTGCCTTGGCGGTTTTGTACTAAACTCGTCTATATTTCTATATCTCTTCAATATCCACAATTTGCTCTCTTGCAATTGGCCATGTTTCGCCATGTTTTGTGAGGAAAAGCTTTCCGTTTTTTATGATTGGTACACCTTCACGAGTATCGTCCTCATACGGGTCAAAAAGTGTAATTCTGATTTGCCGTCCGGTAGAAAGAGCATTTGTTAGAATATAGTGCATGTCACTTTGCTTATCTGCTTCAAGACACGGCCGCTCTAATTTTCGTAACTCCCGTTCAAAATGCAGCATACTTTCTCTATGTTCAGGAAGCACAAGCCGCATAGCCTCGAAAATATTGCCTTCTTGAATGCGCATTAGAGGTCGTCCTTTCTATACGTGGAGTGTCTGCCAATTTTCTTGCTGCAGTCTAGTAATTGCCCCGCGAAATGCAAACGCAGGCATCGGTGCCGCTTCACAGCTCGCGTATGTCACTTATATACGAACACGCGTTCGTATATAAGTGATTATATGATTGTTCATTGGTATTATGCAAACATATGTTTGGCTAAAGTTTTTCCATCTAAGTAAAAGAGAGCTGCTGTTTGAACGGATAGGCGAATGACTACGGCACACCTGCCTAATTCGTCATAGACTGCAAGGATAAAAATGATGAACTAGGACAAAGGAGGCAGGGACGTGCTGCAGAAAAAGCAGCTTGATGAAGCTATTTGGAAAACGTGCATGGGCATCTTGGCTCATCAAGCAGTGGACGGGAGATTCGTTTATTGTTGTGAGGTAGCTCCTATTTCAGATGCCATAATGGTCATTTTTCTAAACCTAATCGGTAAAGCATCGGATCCGCTGATACCAGAGCTTTGTCACCTTCTGATTCATAAGCAAAAGCCGGATGGAAGTTTCACAGTATATCCAAATCAAAAGGAAAATGTATCTGCCACTACGCTCGTATATTTTGCCCTGCTGCTTTCAGGGGTGCAAAAATCATCGTCACCGATGCTAAAAGCAAGGTCATATATTTTGCGTCACGGAGGCATCACACAGTGCTCGTGGTTTGCGAAAGTGTTTTTAGCCGTTGCTGGTCAAATCTCCTGGCGGTCACTGCCAAACTTGCCCATGGAAATTATGATGCGGCATTCACTAAGTCCAGTGAGCTTATGGGATATTACGAGTCCAATGCGCGTTCATGTTCCATCGATGCTTCTTTTGTCTCACCTGAATTTTTCATATCGTATACCTGATTCAGTTAGTCTAAAGGATCTCGTTCTTGACGAGAAATGGCATAAAGGGCAAGTTCAGATGCCGAACCAGCATGCGATTCAAGAGTGTCGAAAATTTTTGATTGAGCGAATGGAGCCGAACGGGACGATTGCAGGATATTTGTCTGCAACTGTGCTCGCGGTCTTTGCACTTCATGCAATCGGCTACTCGTATAGCCACAGGGTTATTCAGCAGTCTATCGTGGGATTAAAGACTATGGTGTGCAGACTGCACTCATTTGTGCATCAGCAGTTTTTTACATCAACGATTTGGGATACCGCGCTTTCTATGCATGCATTACATGCCGCAAGCTTGCCTTCACTAAGTCGTCCTTTGATGAGAGGTGCATCATATCTTGTATCAAGGCAGCACTGGCGAATGTCTGATTGGCGTCATCATACACCTTCTGGCAAGCCGGGAGGATGGGGTTTTTCGGACATTAATACATGGTACCCAGATGTGGATGATACGGCAGTGGTACTGGAGGCCCTCGGGCCGTTTTCACACATTTACCGTACGGAGTGGAGGAAAGGCTTACGGTTTCTTCTCTCTATGCAGAACTCTGATGGCGGGTGGTCAGCATTTGACAGGGATTGTGACAATAAATTACTCGGATTTCTATTTGGTGAAGACATAGGTAAATTGCTTACGGATCCTTCGACGCCTGATATTACTGGCCGCGTGCTTGATACGATTGTAAAAATTCCTGGAGTCCCGCAAGAACCTGTTTCTAGAGCCGTCAACTGGCTTTTGGAGCACCAGCAAAGTGATGGTTCGTGGTTTGGACGCTGGGGTATCTGTTTTATTTATGGAACATGCCTAGCCGTTCAGGGCCTGCGCGCATCAGGAGTGTCCCGTAACCACGCTGCCATAAGTAAAGCGCTGTCTTGGCTGCTTGGTGTACAAAACCCGGATGGCGGTTTTGGAGAGTCTTGTGCTAGTGACGATGAGAGAAAATACATTTCGCTCGGGAAAAGTACTCCAACACAGACGGCATGGGCTTTGATTACGATGCTCCATGCGTCTGGTTCTAAATTTGGGGCCCATAAAGTCCCGCCGTTAAACCAAAGCAGAGGGTCAAATTCCGTTTCTAAGAGTATCGAACGGGCAGCGAGTTATTTGATAAATACTGTAAATTTATATGGCGGGTGGAGCGAGACTTACCCGACCGGGGCTGGAATTACGGGCGAAGCGTATATTCGTTATCACAGTTATCCATATGTCTGGCCGCTGATGGCGCTTAGCTTATATCGTGATTTGTACTTAACAGCGAAGAATAAGTACTGAATATGCGTTGTAAATGGTAAATGTTCTTGAAGGAAATAAAAAACTTTGCGTAGTTTACACATTAGCCACGCACTGTGACACGGTAATCCGCTTAGAATGAGCGTAAGGGGATACAGTCACCCCTACAGGAAGAACAAGGGCGCGGCCTTTGGCAAAAATCTCCGATGGATTGTTTACCAAGTGACGGTTGTCGCGCCCTTGTTTAACCTTAAAAAGTCTTTTTCTATTTGCAGGAATGAGATTCATATCACTTATCCCAAGGTTTCGGCATCCTATAATAGTCGTATTCCATTACTAAAGCAACTTTAGGAGGCCGACGTTCATGGCGTTTTTATTACAGGTAGATATTCCAAATTGGAAAGATACAGACCACGAATCACTGCTCGATAAAATGAATCCGACCAGAGAATTAATGCCTGGTTTACTTGAAATTGTTACACTGGAAACAAATGAGGGTCTTCGTGTGCTGCAAGTTTGGGAAGAACAAGAGCAGGCTGAGACATTTGGTAAGATGGCTGCAGGGGTGTTTCAAGGCCTTGGTGCTTTAGATACAAAGTTTCAAGGGTACAAAGTTGCACATTTGTACCGTTAATTAATAACACTTTAAAAAATGCTTCGTTGGATAATGAAAACAGAACTATAAAAATTATACATATAGCAAAGTTTTGCTCAAATAGACGCACCAAATGGACGCAGGCTGTTTGTGGATTACAGATTCATCAAGTTGCCCTCGAACATGGTGCGTTTTTTATCTTTTTAAAAGTGTGAATGAGTCACATTATTCGTGAATTTCTTTGGATAAGAATGCGATGCATCGGCTGCCAACCCCGACGAATGTTTCGATAATTGAGGAAGCACCAGCAATTGAGAAAATGAAAATAAACGGCAGCATAGTTTTAGTCCAAAACAGGTATATACAACCGAACAGGATGGCACTCCACATGCCAGCGCACCAATAGCAGTTTAGAAGATAACCAAATTTGGATTTTGGTACTTGTTTTGTATGTATGTGACCTGATGTATCAGTCACTTGTTCTTCCTTCATAAAAGGTTTGCGAATGAACTCTGTGATTTTATCAAAGACAATTAAGTGCGTAAATCGATAACTCGCGAGTATCACCATTAAATAAGTCATCCAACTAATGTCCTTCATTTAAGATCTCCTTTCTCTCCTGTTAGTATGGATAAATTCGAATTGGATATGAAATTTTCGCATTCGATTAATTTCGACACACCGCGAATACATAAGATGATATGATGAGTCTAGTTTATTAATAAATTCGATAATTGTTCATAAATTGATAATTGTTATTCAAGTGGGTGAATGGGTTGCAAGATTACAGGTTCGAGCCAGAGAAAAGTCCTAATGCATGGTGCCCTTCGTGTGCAAATCTATTACCAGTTAAGCCAGGCGTGAAAATTATGAAGACCGTTTTTCGAGTTTTACCGTCGGGCGTGTTTCCATATGGTAATTTTCCATCTGTCATTCGTGAACAACAATGTAGAACTGGTGCAGAAGATAAACGAAGATATAAAAAAATTAATAAATTATGAGCTAACATTAAAAATGCAGAGGGCTTAGGTG
>JAKADF010000279.1 GCA_021820805.1 Bacillota bacterium | reverse complement strand
GAGTTTTCCATCTGACACTTTTTTAAACGTGAATTTTCCTCCAGAAAATATTGAGAATGCAAAATGGAAAGCAACTGAACTTGGTGCACGAGGATTTACGAATAACTTTAAGGAACAAACGGATGAGTCAGGGAAAGTCAGCTACTTGTACAGCGGGGAAGAGTTAGAGGAATTAGGCGGGGATGAAACTGATGTTTTGGCACTCAGGCGAGGAGAAATCAGCATTACTCCTTTGCGGTATCGTTTTACAAACGATTCATTCCTTGATAGTCTTAAAGCATGGTTATAACCTTAATTGAATTATTTTCAGTTGTACGATGGACGGTGAAATAGTGGACTTTCGATTGAATATTATAGCAACACATTTATGTACTGCTACGGAAGATTTGTATACACTTGTAGATTTTCTAAATCGTAACTTAAAGGACAAAGATGTTGTTTTCGGTCTGTCAAAAAGCGAGGAAGCAGAGGGGAAAATGGTAATTACACTATATCGAGCCTCTACGCCTGTATGAAAACTTGGAAAGTGTGGACTACAATACTTCTTTCCGTGGTTGTTTTATCTGCAGGAGCGCTGACTGTTGCCGTATGGAAGAATATATCCACCGAATGGGAATATGAAGGCACAGCAGCACAATATGCATTAAACCATACACCAATCGATCATCTTCAGACCCATGATGTATTTACGGGTTCTGGAGATGAAGAGGTGTTTTCCGGAATTGACACTTTTGGTCGTAGATGGTTTGCGTTTCTATCTGGAACACCGTTCACGGTTACATCAGTTCTTGCAGACGGAATTCTAACAAGCAAGCAGATTAAAACAAAAGTTATGAGCATAAATCATTTGAAGGTTATATCTGCACATTTAGGGTATCTTAACTATGCCACAACTGCTTTGTTCAACACAAAATCAAAAGTTGTATGGGAAGTTTATGGTTCTGTTGGGAACAAGAATGAATATTTATATCTCGATGCTTATACTGGCACAGTCATCTGGCAACCTGTTTACTCTTAAGGAAATATGTACTGTAAGCACTTCTGCCTGGCCGTGCTATACTAGATACTGTTAAATGACCAGACAGGAGGCGATGTTTATTGACACGTATCCGCCTCGTTCCAATTTTCTTCATCGTTGTTGTTACGCTCGCTGCACTCATAGGCGGGTGGCAAGCGTATCAGCACTTCGACCTGCTTAACCCTCTGCAGTCCAAACTTGCCGAGGTTCCCGGCGTTGAATCTGCGCATGTGGACACTGGAGCAAATCAAGTCACAATACAATTAGGTCCTGTTTCTAAATTGCAAAACGGGGATTTGCAAACCACTTACGCTAAAATTGTCGCTGTCACTGAAGAAACGCTTGGTTCATCGGTTTCCATTACACTTTTAGATCATAGAGATTGGAGTTTGGATTCTGCTTATGAATCCTACACACCGTCTCTTTTTGAAGGAATAGCGAAAGAAAACTATACCCAAATGATTTCGAACATTGAACAGAAAGCTAAAGCTGACCATATCGACGCACGTGTTACGATGAGCCAACATGATATTTTCATCCAGTTTTCAAAAGGCAATAATTATCTTTACGATGTCGTTCCATATTCCATACATCAAGGAGGAGGTGTAGCCTCTTGATAAAAGAATGGCTAATAGGTATTGGTGCTGCAGTGCTCATTTTTTTGGCAGTGTTAAAAATAAATATCATGCCATTTATCATTCTAGCTGCTCTATCAGGTTTTCTGTGGGTCATGATGGGGAAAAGGTCTACAGCTGTTAGCGCAACAAACTCTCCGCCAGTAAAACATAAAGTCTCATTCGAACAAATAGGCGGTCAAGAGCATGCAAAACGAGAACTTATGGAGGCTCTTGATTTCCTTCGGTACCGTGATCGCATCAAATCTTTAGGCATTAGACCGCTCAAGGGTATTTTGCTGACTGGACCGCCCGGAACAGGTAAAACATTAATGGCAAAAGCAGCCGCAACTTATACGGATTCTGTCTTTCTTTCTGCTTCAGGAAGTGAGTTTGTAGAAATGTACGTTGGCGTCGGAGCCCAACGCGTTCGTGATTTATTTCGGCGTGCACGTGCAAATGCAAAAAAAGAAAATAAAGACAGTGCCATCATTTTCATCGATGAAATCGATGTTGTAGGCGGAAAACGTGGTCAGTTTAGTCACCAAGAATATGACCAAACTCTTAATCAGTTATTAACCGAAATGGACGGAATGAGTACAACGCAATCACCGCTGGTACTAGTAATGGCAGCGACGAACAGACCTGACATATTGGATTCTGCGCTTCTTCGACCAGGACGGTTTGATAGACAAATTAAAGTCGACTTCCCTGATAAAGAAGGCAGATTGCATATCTTGAAAATTTTGGCGAAAGATAAGCCACTGGAGAAAACCGTTAATTTAGAGCATATAGCACGTGAGACATTCGGTTTCTCTGGAGCACAGCTTGAGTCGCTTATGAATGAAGCTGCGATTATTGCATTACGAAAAGACGCGAAACAAATCGACCAAGAGATGTTTCGAGATTCAGTAGATAAAGTACTGATGGGTGAAAAGACAGGCCGCCGCCCGTCTGATGATGAACTGCAGCGTGTTGCCGTTCATGAACTTGGCCATGCGATTATTAGTGAGTTAATGAAGCCAAAAAGCGTATCCCATATCACAATTGCACCTCGGGGAAACGCACTTGGATTCGTAAGACAAATTCCAGAATCGGATAGATACCTGTACACAATTGACCATCTAAGACAACAAATAAATGTTGCGCTGGCTGGATGTCTTGCTGAAGAATTACACTATGGGAACCGGAGTACAGGAGCTCAAAATGACTTCGTGCAAGCATCGCACTTAGCCAGGACTATGGTAACTTGTGGTTTATCTCGAATCGGCATTGTTGATGAAGAACACTTGCCAGAAAGTGTTCTTGACACTGAGGTGCGTCATATTCTGGCAGAACAAGAAAAAGAAACACGTACAATTCTGGAACCATTTAAGGCTGATATAGCTCGGTTTGCGGGACATATTGTTGATGAAGAGAGCATTGATGGTACTGAATTCCGTAATTGGTTAGACTCCATCCTGCATCTTGACACCGCTTTTGTATCTGCAATGTCTGGCTCGATAGATGGTTCTGTCCCTGCAACAATCTAAATTCTCACATGATATGTAACTAAAGCCACACCTCGCGTACAAACGAGTGTGGCTTTCTTGATGTTGCTTTAGATTTTGCTATAATCCCAAAAGAAGATATCATAGAGATGATGAGATATAGGCGATTTTGAGCCTTGGAGGTAATTGCGTGAGTGATTTAACAACGATTAACAAAGTTGGTAATTATGTTGGTCAAACAGTCGAACTTAGAGGTTGGTTATATAATAAACGCTCCAGCGGTAAGATCCAGTTTCTCCAAGTTCGAGACGGCACAGGATTAATTCAATGTGTTGCTGTAAAAAGCGAGGTTGGAGAAGAAATATTTTCGGCATGCCAAGGGTTAACGCAGGAATCATCTGTTCGGGTAACTGGCGTTGTACGCGTTGATTCCCGTTCACAAACTGGTTATGAGCTAACAGTAACAAATGTAGAACAAGTAAGTGACTCCGTGGATTATCCAATTACTTTAAAGGAACATGGTGTCGATTTCTTACTCGATCACCGACACTTATGGATTCGAACACCTAGGCAACGAGCCATTTTAAAGATTCGTGCAGAAATTCTTCGGGCAATGTCGGATTTTCTTGACAATGATGGTTTCACCCGTGTTGATCCGCCAATTTTGACTCCTTCTTCTTGCGAAGGTACGACAGAATTGTTTAATACAAAGTACTTTGACGAAGATGCGTACTTAACGCAAAGCGGGCAAATGTATATGGAAGCGGCGGCTATGTCCCTCGGAAAAGCCTATTCCATGGGGCCAGCTTTCCGTGCAGAAAAATCAAAGACTAGACGCCATCTCATAGAATTTTGGATGATTGAGCCAGAAATGGCTTACTACGAACATGATGATAATTTGGCGCTGCAAGAGCAATTTGTTTCTCATGTCGTTTCACATGTTTTAAATCATTGTAAACATGAACTGCAAACAATTGGCCGAGATATATCAATACTACAGAAGGTACAGGCTCCTTTCCCGCGTATCAGCTATGATGAGGCAATCAAATTTTTACAAGACAACGGCCGGGACATTAAATGGGGCGATGATTTCGGTGCCCCGGATGAAACGGCAATAGCCGAGCAATATGATAAGCCAGTCTTTATTGAGCGGTATCCAACTACAATAAAAGCATTTTATATGCAACCAGACCCTAACAGACCCGAGGTTGTACTTTGTGCAGATATGCTCGCTCCAGAAGGATACGGCGAAATCGTAGGAGGCAGCCAACGTATTCACGATTATGCCTTGCTGAGGAAACGGTTTGAGGAGCATAACTTGCCTGAAGATACCTATGGCTGGTATTTGGATTTACGCAAATTTGGATCCGTTCCGCATTCCGGATTTGGAATTGGACTTGAAAGAACAGTCGCTTGGATTTGCGGTTTAGAACATGTTAGAGAAGCATCCGCGTTCCCGAGAATGTTATATCGATTGTATCCATAAACATGGATTAGTACCACCTTTAATTTAGAAAGCTGGCACCCGTAATCTATGATTGCGGGTGTTTTCAGTCTATTAGATTTATATTCAATCAGCTTTGGTCATGCTATACTGGTATCGAATTGTTGGGAGGGAAACTCGTGAAACCGTCTGAACGGGAAGAAGCATTTGTTGAGTTGCTCGGCGGGTCATTCTTGTCTCTCCCGTATATTTTTCTTGAAAAATTTTCGACACTAGGGCTTAGTTCAGAGGAGTTTCTCATTTTAGTTCAAATTCTGGGTGCGAGTCAAATAAGGCACACCACAGACTTGTCTGCTCAGGAAATTGCAAACTTATGCGGGATGCCCCTTCATGATGTCATGAGTCATATTGACAGGCTTCTGCGTTCTGGCTTTCTTGCAATAGGTGAACGACTGGATGAACAAGGAACGCACAGTAATTACTATGATTTACGCCCTCTTTGGAATCAAATCCGAGGAAAAGATACGAAACGATCTGGAATACGAGAGTGGCACAAAGACCCGGTTACTTTATTTGAGGAAGAGTTTGGGAGACCCCTTTCTGGACTTGAATACGACCAGATTCGACAATGGCTGGAAATGGACAAACATCCAGAGTGGATGTTAACAGAAGCGTTAAGAGAAGCTGTTCTTGCGAATAAATATAGTTTTAAATATATTGACCGTATACTATTTGACTGGAAACGCAACCGAATTCGCACAAAGCAAGAAC
>JAKADF010000278.1 GCA_021820805.1 Bacillota bacterium | reverse complement strand
TAAGCTGCAATCCATTCCCCAGTAGCAAGCTTTGGCAAATACTTTTTTTTCTGCTCCTCATTCCCGAAAAACACGATAGGAAGTGTACCAATGCCGACATGTGCACCTTGACTTAATGCGAAGGATCCGCCTCTTGTTATATGTTCCGTAATAAGCGCTGACGTCACTTTGTCTGTACCCAGGCCGTCATATTCCTCTGGAATATCTGCAGCAAGCAATCCTAACTCTCCTGCTTTTTGAAGTAATTTCACAGTTAGGTCAAAGTCCTGGTGTTCAAGGGTCTCATGGTTTGGCAGAATTTCACCTTCGACGAACGAACGCGTTGTTTCAGCAATCATAAGATGCTCTTTTGAAAAATCTTCTGGGGTAAAAATATTCTCGGGGCTGGCATCTTCCAATAAAAACGCCGCACCTTTAGCAAGTTTTTTTTCGTCAGTCGACATTTATAAAACCTCCCCATATACGTATTTTGGTACAGGCCTCTTAGGCATCACGCGGGCCGTTCGATGACTCCAGCAGCCCCCATCCCCCCGCCGATACACATCGTAACTAAACCATACTTCCCATTCCTGCGGGACAATTCATTTAAAATTGAAACTGTGAGCCTTGCACCCGTACAACCAAGGGGGTGCCCAAGTGCAATTGCACCGCCATTCACGTTTACCTTGTCCTCATTCATCCCTAGTGTTCGAATTACATGCAATGATTGAGAAGCGAATGCTTCATTTAATTCAATTAAGTCAATATCTGAAAGACTAACTCCTGCTTTCTGAAGTGCTTTTGGCACGGCAGCAATAGGACCAACACCCATAATATCCGGATCAACCCCGGCAACTGCAAAAGAACGAAAGATTCCAATTGGCTTAAGTCCAAGCTCAGAAGCTTTCTCTGCAGACATAAGCAACACTGCGGCAGCTCCGTCACTTGTTTGAGAAGAATTTCCTGCGGTAACAGAACCATTTACATTAAATACAGGACGGAGTTCATTTAAAGCGGTCAAGTTCGTCGCACGTCGCACGCCTTCATCTGTTTCGAATATCAAATCCCTAACAACTAATTTGTTTCTGTCATCAACGAATGTCTGTTTAACGCTTACAGGAACGATTTCATCTTTGAACTTTCCTGAATCTATGGCCGCTGCAGCTCGTTCATGACTACGAAGCGCAAATTTATCCTGGTCTTCACGGCTGATTTTGAATCTTTTTGCAACCTGCTCAGCAGTGTGACCCATTCCCATGTATGCTTCAGGATAATTTGTAGCCAAAGTGGGGTTTGGGGATATGTTATACCCGCCCATAGGAATCATGCTCATAGATTCTACTCCGCCTGCAATGACTATATCTGACATGCCTGACATAATTGACTGTGCTCCCATTGCAATTGTCTGGAGCCCAGAAGAACAAAAACGATTAACTGTTACACCGGGCACACTTGTGGGCAATCCTGCCCTAAGCCCAATAATGCGCGCCATATTCATTCCTTGTTCAGCTTCTGGAATTGCGCAGCCGATAATGACATCTTCAACTTCTTCTTTATTCAGTTCTGGAATACGGCGAAAAAGTTCCTCCACGACAATTGCACCTAAGTCGTCAGGCCTGGTATTTTTCAATGTACCTTTTGGTGCTCTGCCGATGGCAGTACGTACTCCAGCTACGATAACCGCTTCCTTCACAGTACTTCCCCCCTGCTCTTCCACCTTTTCTATCAATTTCGGAGTGGTTTTCCAACAGTCAACATGTATTGCATACGCTCTTGTGTTTTTCTTTCACCAATCAAACTAAGGAAGGCCTCCCGTTCTAAGTCGAGCAGATAATCTTCTGTAACCAATGTTCCTCTAGGTACAGCTCCGCCTGTTAATAAACGAATGAGGTGATGGGCAATTTTAACATCGTGATCGGAAATATATCCGCTTTGTTTCATGCCATACACACCCATTTGTAACAATGCGGCTCCTGATTCCCCAATTACTGGAACACGAATCTTAGCTCTTGGCATATATCCAGTTTTGGCTAGACCTAAAGCAACTTGCTTTGCGTCATGAATAAGAAAGTCACGGGATACACTGATTCCGTCTGCTTGCCTTAGGAACCCGTACTTTTTCGCTTCTTTAGCACTCGTGGATACTTTTGCAGTCGCAATAGTCTCAAATACTTTACGTACATAAGAATCCAGTCTGTCATCGATAGTCTGCGGAACATTTTCAATTGCACGAATCAGTAATTCCTTGTTACCGCCCCCGCCAGGAATTAAACCTACTCCAACTTCGACAAGCCCCATATATGTTTCCGATGAAGCTTGTATTCTGTCTGCTGGGAAGCAAACTTCTGCACCTCCGCCTAGCGTCATGTTGAATGGCGCTGCAACAACAGGCTTCGGCAAATATTTCAACCTCATTAAAGTTTGTTGAAACCGACGAACAAATTGGTCAATTTCATCCCAATTTTCATCTTGTGCTTCCATCAGCATAAGCATTAGATTCGCACCAACACAAAAATTGCTTGCTTCATTGGCGATGACAAGCCCTTCCCAATTTTTGCTGACTTCGGTTATTGCAAAATCAATCATTTGCGTTACGTCTACACCAATTGCTTGCTTTGGTGAATGAAAGTCCAGACAGACGATTCCGTCACCAATATCAATTAAGCTTGCTCCGCTATTTTTCTTAATGACCTTCTCCTGCTCTTTTAATATGCGAAGCGAAATTTTACTTCCAGGTATCTCCTGATTCTTATATTCCCCAGTTAAGTCGTAGAATGAAGGTGCATTCCCTCTTTGTGATTTGTAAAACGACTGTTTCCCGCTCTGAAGCATATCTTCTATAAATGTTGGAATCTTCTCGCCTTCTGCACGCATACGCGCAACTGATTTTCCGATTCCTAAAATATCCCAAATTTCATATGGGCCAAGCTCCCAATTAAAGCCCCATTTCATTGCATTATCAACTGACACGATATCCAAAGCGATTTCAGATTGTCTTGAGGCACAGTATAACAAGACCTTTTTCAACACATACCACACAAACTCTGCTGCAGCATCTTTTCCATAAGCCAGTGCGTTAATCTTTTCTCCAAGTGTTTTTGCATTTCGTGCCATTTCAAACGAAGCGAACTTTACTTTCTTTCGAGAGTTGTATGTTAGAGTCTGTAAATCAAGAGCAAGGATTTCCTTGCCTTTCTCAGTCTTCACACGTTTAAAGAAACCCTGACCAGACTTATCACCCAGCCAACGGTTTTCTACCATTTTTTCTAAATAAACAGGTACTGTAAACGCCTTTTTTTCGTCAGGATCCGTTACTGCACTAGCAACGTTTTTTGCTACATGCAGAAAGGTATCAAGTCCTACTATATCAAGCGTCCTGAAAGTGGCACTCTTTGGCCGCCCAAGAACAGGTCCGGTTAAAGCATCCACTTCATCTACCCCAAGCTTAAATCGTTCCATTGCAGAAAGCGTGACAAGCAAACCATATGTACCAATTCTATTCGCAATAAAATTTGGAGTATCCTTGGCCAGAACAGTGCCTTTTCCAAGGATGCGTTCACCGAACTCTGACATGTTTTTCACTATTTCAGGATTCGTATCTGGGCCTGGTATAATCTCTAATAACTTCATATAACGCGGCGGGTTAAAAAAATGGGTCCCAAGAAAACGTTTACGAAAGGATTCTGAACAATTTTGGACCATTTCTTTAATGGAAATTCCAGAGGTATTGGAGCTTATGATTGCATCCTCTCTCGCCGCCCGTTCAATATTCGCAAGCACCTGCTGTTTTATAGATAAATTTTCAACAACAGCTTCAATTACCCAATCACAGTCACTGAGTTCTGCTAAATTATCCGTTAAATTGCCAATTTGGATGAGGCTTGCATCTGAATCATCGTAAAAAGCAGCAGGTTTCGATTTTTTTGCAGCCTGAAGTCCACGCAAAGCAAATCTGTTTCGAACAGCAGGCGAGGCTAACGTAAGGCCTTTCGATTCTTCCTCTGCAGAAAGTTTATCTGGTGCAATATCAAGAAGAAGTACTTGTATTCCAACATTTGCTAAGTGAGCAGCTATTGCAGCACCCATGACTCCGGCACCGAGTATAGCAGCTTTCCTAATCTGAAATGTCACGGTGAAGCCCTCCCATCGACTGTTACATTATTACCGACCAGTCGGTAGATTTACAATACTTATCATAGCAAAAATTCTGTCAGTTGGATAGAGGAATAATTTCAAGGCAACTGCCCGCCTTAAGCGGGCTCTATGCAATTTACGACATACAGCTCTTATACACTAAAACTTCAAACTAAATGCATAATGTGGCGCAGAAATTCGGAATAAATTTTATCTGTTATTTCATGAGACTTACCTACCCAGACAGTTGAACAATCCGACGGTTTTAGTAACTCATAATCCATAATGTCTGCAGACAATGAGTCATCACTAACCTGCCGTTTGGCCGAGTTAATAATCTCATCAATCCCAAGAATCTCGGTAGTTGTACCTGTTAAAAAGACCTCATCAATGTCCTGAATCTCATTAATACTTAGCGCTCGCTCCTCTACTTGAAGATTTAGTTTTATTGCAAGCTCAAGAACAAAACGGCGTGTTATGCCTGGAAGAATAAAACGATTAGCTGGAGCAGTAATCAATCTCCCAGATACAACAAACCAAAGATTTGCACTTGATGCCTCAAGCATTTTACCGTTCCTTACGAGTAATGCTTCAGATGCACCAACATCATGAGCAGTTTGTTTTGCTAAAAGATTAGGCAACAGGTTTAAAGTTTTTATATAAGTGTTTGCCCAGCGTTCATCTGGCCACAACAAGAGCTTTTTCGTTTCGGGATGTTTAGCAGCTTTAAATTCACGAATAATCATGGTTACAGAAGGGATCACGCTTGGAAATAAATGTGCACGAGGTGCCGCCCCCCGCGTAATTTGTAAATATACTGTTGCCTCCTCTAGTTTGCTTTTCTCTACAGCATGCTGTACGAGCTCGAGACACTCTTCATATGTAAATGGGTAATGGATTCGTATTGCACGCAAGCTGTTAAATAAACGCTCTATATGCCACTCTAATAAAAAAGGCTCTCCTCGATAAACTCGAATCACCTCGTAGACACCGTCACCAAACTGGTGCCCGCGTTCATCGATAGGAATTTTAGCTTCGCTAAAGTCCACAAACTGCCCATTAACGTACGCAACTTCTGCCATGTAACTTTTCCTCACCTTCAGATAGTTGTATGATACCTATAAGTTACAGCTTTCGTGCATCCACCGTCTATGGTGGAATACGAAATCAGTTAATGCAACGCTCATTGAAGGAAGGAGGGAGTGTAGGACAATGGCAGATTGCTT
>JAKADF010000277.1 GCA_021820805.1 Bacillota bacterium | reverse complement strand
TTTATAACTTGGTAATAATTCTTTTTGCTTTATCAAAAATCTTCATTCTGCAAAACGCTTAGATAATATGGCACTTCACCTGAATAATTATGGAATACTTAACGGTTAATCAAGACCTATATTTGTACGTCGAAGATTACGTTAATATACCATTATTCAAGGGTCACGTCGCGAAACGGAAAAAATCATACGTTGATACGAACGAGGCCTGTCAAGTTGCAACATAAAGCCCCGACTGAGGTGAAAGATCCGGCACGAAGGCAAGAATTCATCAACGGTTAGCATGGTTTTCAACGCGCCTCTTATGGTTTTCCGCAAAGCAATGGTTGTGTAGAGTTACCTATTCCATCGGCAAAAAGGTTATATAATCTTGTTCAAGTTGGAACACCCGTCGAGATTATTAAACCGTAGGTTTTAACAGAAATAAGTGAATGAATCTATTTGCGAACTCTTTGAGGAATTTTGGAACTGTGAATAGTAGCAGTTTTTTCAGTTGTATACCAAAGAATGATTGTATACTTTGAAGGAAGAAAGCACGATTTAAATCCAAATATGATACATAGGTGGGTCCGTCAATTTAAGCAGGATGGGGGCTCAACCTCAAATAAGCAAGAGAGTCTAAAGGATATGTTACCCGTGAGGAACATAAACAAGTAATTGCAGAACGGACTGAGTTAGCTTCGGAAAATGAGAAGTTAAAAAAAGCTCTTGCGGAACAAGCACTCGAAGTTTCAATCCTGCGTGATTTGCTAAAAAAACATCCATGACCATTAAAGGGCGCAGGCTATAATGAAAATGGTTATGTCTATTTTTTCCTCTAACTATTCACGACACATTTCTATATGAGACTTTAACCTTTCTTTCAAAAATCAGTTACTGCTTGCTGTACAGGCACTGTATATTGATTTATCCACGTTCTGTGCATAAAATCCCTTCCTTTAATCACCACTTTCCCTTCATAAACTTGTACGTATAGTCCTTCACTATCGTTAACTGGAATGTGATATGCATAAACAGGATTACGAACTGAAGAATCGTTAAATACTACAAACCCATCATGGTATATTATCTTAGTTTGTTCACGTAAAGTCTCATGGCTATGCCCAGAGAAAAAAATAACAGGGTATTTCCTAACAATGCGGTACAGTTTCGCTGCATTAATTATGTAATTGGAATTCCCAATAGTAGCATACGGGATTGGTTGATGTAAAAAAATAAAAGTTGGTTTGTTCGTTTGATAACTTTTGAGTTGGTTATCTAGCCATTTCAACTGGGTTTCAGAAAGAACAGGGTTATCATAGTTCTGGCGGTTCGTAATACGTGATTGTTCTGAACCTAACACGATGAAATGGTATCCCTGAATCCATCTATCATAGTAAACACCAGGCATTTGGGTATTGTCGATAAAGCGTTTTAAGCACTGTGATTCAGTTACGCTGTTTGGAAATGATCGAATGTTCATTTTACCTTGTATATCTTGGAATGCAGCATAAAATTCGTGGTTCCCAATGGTGAATAATGTCCATTTGGGATGAGGATTGGACCGCAAGACTCTGTTCATGCAGTCACAATCAGATTTCGTACCTGTAACTGTAAGATCTCCGTTGATTACCAATGCATTTTGTGTTCGGTTAATGTAATTTAGGTCTCTCAATGCACTTGCAAATTTACGGCCAGCTTCTTTGTCGTGATATGGATAACCTCTGTAGTCTTTACCCGAGCGTATATGGATGTCACTGATTACTCCAAATGTTAACCGGGGTTGTTTATCCGAATTGTTAATTATGGTATTTTGTTCTTTTTCTACCGAATATGAAGCGATTAGGAATAACGTAATAAAATTGGACAGCAAAAATACAATAAATGCCTTTCTGTTCAAGAATGTCATTCCTTTCTGTAAGTCGCATCTAGGTTTGAGCACGGGTAGATTTATTTTCTAGTACAGTTTGGGTAAATATGTGCGTTTAAGATGTTTTAACAAAATCCACATTGTGAGGTACACTCCGAAAGAATTTTCTATGTTATATGACTGAGAACAATGCATTTGTCCTCACCATAACTCTCAGAACCACGCAAGTAACCTATGTAGACCCGCATTTTACAACGGGTACAAACAAATAGTTCACCGTGGAGCATAAAAAAGACGGGGTAGTTTTAGAATGTGTAAAATTGTTTGGTGTAATGACATTTTTGATTATTCAAACAGTAATATAGTAAGGATATGATACGAACCTAGCTCTGCAAGAAACAAAGGAGGCGATTTATGATTAAACGTTCATCTTTATACTGTTCTTCGAATGGCCCCCCATAATTTATCACTATCGTGGCTGAAAGCAGTTTAAATTCATGGTATCTTATAATACTTTTCATAACACACCTTAGAGCGTAGTGCTAAAAACTATTTCTCATTCTAATCAGAGTTTTCAGGTGGTGGAACAAGTGTTTCAGGAAATCTTAAATCCTTTAGGTAATCTTGGATTTACTGTGGTAATGGCAGCCATTCCTGTTTTGTTGCTTCTATTTCTTTTAGCTGTCCTACGTATGACGGCATGGCTAGCCGTAGTCATTTCGGCGATTGTCACGATGCTGATAGCGGTGGGAATCTGGCATACCCCCATTGTGGTTGGGTCTAGGGCCTTTTTGTATGGCGGACTCACAGGTATTTGGGCAATCGACTGGATTACGTACTGGGGCGTTGTATTGTATTACACCATGGTTAAAATTGGCCTTTTCGATACACTCCGATAATGGCTGGTTGAACAGGCGACAGCGGATGTACGCGTTCAGGCTATCCTTCTGGCTTGGGCTTTCGGGGCACTACTGGAAGGATTGGTCGGGTTCGGCTATCCTTGGGCAGTAATTGCACCTATCCTCATTGGTTTGGGAATTGTTGATCTAGATGCGTTGCGCGTGACAGCGATCGCGAACAATGCTCCGGTTTCGTATGGCGCGATGGGTGTTCCTATCATCGTGTTGGCATCTGTAACTGGCTTACCGCTCATGAAGGTATCAGCCTCGGTTGGTGATATCGTCGCACTCTTAGCTCTCGCTCCGCCTTGGATTCTCATTTATTTAGTTGCGGGGAAGAAAGGATTTAAAGATGGATGGCCCTTGGCCATTGTCGGCTCTCTCTCTTACATCCTTGGCCAATGGCCTGTGGCCCATTATCTGGGGCCCTACCTTCCGGATATAACGGGTGCGATTGTCTCTTTCGTCTGCATCCTTTTGTTCCTGAAAGTTTGGTGTCCTAAATCAACTTTGGCGTT
Organism: Bacillota bacterium; assembly: GCA_021820805.1. Next base: position 2,096 of record JAKADF010000277.1, on the reverse strand, counting down.
CGGCGGATCTGAAGTACAATCGACCAGAACGTTTGGTCGTTCAGATCTTACATCTCGCGAAGTTTTTTATTCATGGGTCCCTATTATTATTTTGGTTATTGTTGTGCTTGCGGGAACTGGGCCTTGGTCCCATTTGGGCGATATCAGCTTTATGAAAATTGATGTAAAAGGATTTTCCTCCATTTCACATAAAGCCGTGTCGGTACTCTTCAATTGGACACCATTCTCTGGCGGCACTTGGATTTTCTTCTCGTGGATTATTATTGTCCTCTTATTTGCAAAAAAATCTTTTAAAGTGATGGGTGACGTTTTCCGTACAACATTTAGACAAATGTGGGGCGCACTGCTGGTCGGCTTTTTCATCTTTGGCCTTGCCAACATATTTAACTTCTCGGGCATGGCAGCATCCTTGGCATACGCATTTTCCAAGGTTGGACCTATTATTTATATTATTCTGGCTCCCATCTTGGGCTGGATTGGCGTGGCTCTGTCAGGAAGCAACACTTCTACCAATGCAATGTTCGGCGCTTTCCAAGCAATGGTTGGCAAATTGCTCGGCTTCCCTGCTCTTTTACTGCCTTCTTTGAACTCAGTTGGAGCAGAAGTTGGTAAGCCAATCGCGCCTCAAACTGCCAGTGTTGGTGTTTCTACAACCGGATTTACCCGCAAAGAAGGCGATGTGATACGATATAATATGGGCTGGACGCTGTTTGGCCTCGCCTACCTTATAGTCATTGGTCTATTATATTACTTCCTAGCACCTAACGTCATGAAAATTTAGCATACTTGACAACAACGAAAAGCTAATGTCGCGCGGATATTTAAGATAAAATGGGCGCCCTTGTTGATTTAGCTAAGATCAACTAGGGCATTTTTTTGGATATTCCCGAACTTTCTGGTATTTGTTCGTGGAGTTTTGCCTATACCAACTCTTTTGTTTCAAATACAAGAGAAAATACAAAATTACACCCATTTCGATATGCACGAAGTGTTTGTTGTAACAAAGCCATTTGTCCCAGTGAGGGCATAATTTTGATTTTTGCAGTCATTGTAATTTGCAAGGAAATCGTTTCTTTCACCAAATAAGGCATACTACACAGATAAATGAGATTCAACAACAAAAACAAAGCGCATTCCTTTCCGCCTTAAGAGGCCGGAGTCTACTGCTCAAAAAAATACATGAAGAAATTAATTTTTAGTTTATTTAGTTCACCCTTAACTGTTATAAATTTATTTGTAAAATGACACTGTACTTTCCCTTATATCATTTCCACTTTAATGATGCACTTTAATGATGTATAGTGGTATGTTGATAAATTGTCCATCATTTATGATGATCCTCTTTTTGTGCAACATATTATAGAAGTAAAAAAACTATACGTGGTGAGGGTTTTAAGGGAACGAATATATTTCTGAATTAAATAATTGTATCTATTCCGCTACTTCAAATGGTTTTACCGCGTATGTACATATGAGATGCGGACGAGGTTTAATCTCGGCTTCGACAGTTGTAGATATACAAAATCCCGAAACCCTTTACTGAGCTTGGAATTCCGGGACTGTGGATAGATTCATGTAGTGCCTACAGATATTCTGTGGATAACTCGTGAATCAGGGGTGGATACGCATAGCCAAGGGCCTTTAGAATCTCACCCTGCTCATCTGTAACCTCGGTTCTTTGACGGACCTTTCCATTGGCAGACTTGTAAGTAACCAGATGCATCTCATTCATAATCGCCCGGATTTCACTCCAAGTCCGTTTTGTGCGGTTTTCTGCTACCCGCACTAACAAAAGTGACAGCCAGCATAGAAGAACATGTGCTCGAATTCGCTCGTCTTTTCGGTGGTACATCGGGCGAAGCTCCATCGTTTGTTTGAGAGACCGAAACGCAGTTTCAACTTGCCAAAGCTGTTTGTATCCAAGGGCAACGTCTTCTGCGGACAGTGTGTCGTCAGATGTCCGAATCAGGTACTTCCCGTCCAAGCGCTCCGCAGCTTTGACTGCTTCCTTGTCGATCCTCAAGTTCCCGCGCTTGTCCGACTTCAGAAACCGCCTATACGTCTGGTGGCTCTGTAGTGCACAGTGGGCCTTGGTA
>JAKADF010000276.1 GCA_021820805.1 Bacillota bacterium | reverse complement strand
TGCAACACTCATCCAGAAGTTTTGGCCAACAAGGTTGGAACTGAGATGGTTCGAATCTACCAGTACCCAATTATTGAGAGCAACTGCATAACGCATGTCTGCTAGTTATATACAATAGCCTCAATTATGATGTTGGGAGAGTGTATGAAGTGAAACCGAAGCATATTGCAGGCGCGTTAGGGGCCGCTGCCCTCTTATCCGCGCCACTCTGGTCGACTGTTGTTGCCCACGCTGCAACAACAGCCAGTTCTGACGTCTATGTAAGTACAACTGGAAGTGACACAACCGGTACAGGCACATCGAACAGTCCTTACAAGACGATTAGCTATGCCATAAGTAAAGCTGCCCCGAATACGACCATTGTTGTAGAACCGGGTACTTACAAGGAATCTGTAACCATCACGAAGAACGTAACTCTAGAATCCGACAGCACGAAGACAGATGCAACAGCGAATACGATTATTGATGCAACGGGCCAAAACAATGGCGTATTCATAGATGGGCAGGCAGCTTCAGGAACCGTCATTAATGGACTTACTGTTGAAAACGCAAATAACGAGGGAATATGGGTTCGTAACACGGCTCATGTTACCGTGGAAAACAACGTTGTCGAGAATAACGGGATAAACCCCACGAAGACAAGCACAACTGCAATTTCTGAAAACAAGCCAATTCTATTAGACGGAACAGCATACTCCGTTGTCTCAAACAACACTGTTAAAGGGAACAAGGCAGATGGCGGTGTTTCTATCGCAGACTATGGCGCGTTCGATCCCGGTGCTCCAGAACCCACCACTCCTCCTAGTGCACCTCCAGCAAACGCCCCATCCGTTGCATCTGTACCTAGCATCGGCAACATTCTAATTGATAATGATATCGACACAAATGCTGGAGGTTGCGGAATCGTTGTAGCTGCTTACAATCCGCAAGGCGGCGTGATGAATAACCAGGTTATTGGCAACACCGTCAACAAAATCGTCGCTGGTATTGTAGTAGCAGCCGACAGTCCGCACACAGTTGCAAAAAATAACCTTGTACTCGATAACAAAATCACAAACAACTTTATTCCTGGTGTCATCATTCACAGCAATACACCAGGTGACGTTGTCGAAGGAAACGTGGTTTCCGGGAATACCATTAGCGGCAATGGTCCAGATGGGGAAGTTCGAGACAGTTGGCCAACAGGAATTGTGATTTCTGGGGAGGTAAATCCCGTCACGAATACAGTTGTTTCAAACAACGTCATCTCTGATGAGACCTGTGGCATATGGGCAAAAAATGCACCGAGCACACATCTATCCGATAACCATACAGCAAGTGATGTGTCTACTCCCGTATTTGGACTAAGCCCAAGCGCCGAAGTTGATGTTGATGGCAAGGCTGTTGCAACACTTCCAGTGATTTCAGATAACAACGCTGCGTATGTTCCTGTCTGGAATGTCATGCAACTTGTCAAACAATTTGGCGTGACAAGTCATTGGAACGGTCAGCAGCTTTCGTTTGACACATCTGAAGTTGGCAAACCAAGTGCATCAAAGAGCCTTGGTTCAGGGAACATGGGAGTCTCTATCAATGGCGTTAAAGTAGCTATTGTGGAAGGATTCGATGCTCCAACCAATTATGGGTTAACAGCATACATGCCAGTAAATGAACTCTCAAAAGTTGTAACTGCACTTGGTCATCAAAATAGCTGGGACGGCGTGGTTTGGTCTTTTAGCAAGTAATTGCTTTAAACTAGATAACGCGAATGAACCTATCGGGAATATCATCCGATAGGTTCATTATTTTTTGCTATAGTACGAAACTATTCTACCCGATACTTTGAAACAATATCTTCCCTAAAACGTAAACCGTGACCTGGTTTATCCGGTACAACAACCATACCTTCTTCAATCTTCGGCAGTTCTTCGAACAATTCATCAAACCAATCCATATATTCCATATACAGACCGTTTTCTACAGCAGCCGTCATATGAATTTGTAATTCCCACACCATATGAGGCGTGACTGGTATGTTACAGGCATCTGCCATATGTGCAATCCGCATCCACTCTGTAATCCCACCAGCACGAATATCAATTTGCAAAATATCGGCTGCTTTTCTATCCAGCAATTCACGAAAACCGAACCTTGAAAACTCAGTTTCACCTGTAGCGAGTCGAACGTCGAGAGCCTGTGCTATTTGAGCATGTCCAATAATGTCATCTGCAGGTATGGGCTCCTCAAACCAGTACACCCCTATCTTCTCTAACTCTCTGCCAAGTAAGATGGAAGAAGCAACGTCGAGTCCCTGGTTTGCGTCTACCATTAAATCAATGTCATCGCCAAGAGCACTGCGAACTGCCCTGACCCTTTCAACATCTTGTCTGAGATTTTGCAGTCCTGCTTTCATCTTGTAGGCACGAAATCCACGTTCAACATAACCTGTTGCCTGCTCTACGAGTTGGTCAGTCGCGAGACTCAAAAAACCTGCACTTGCATACGCTTTCACTTTGTCCGTGTATGGTCCGAGCATCTTATGTAAAGACACATTTTGTGTTTTTCCAGCCAAATCCCAAAGAGCAACGTCTACGGCCGAGATGGCATACATTGTTACGCCTTTTCGGCCAATCCAATCAAGTGCCCACCACATTTTCTTCCATATTTTTTCTCGGTACCTTGCGTCTTCACCAATTAATAAATCTGCAACATCACGGTCAATACATGTCTTAATCGTTTCTCCACCACGACCTAAAATGCCTACATATCCCATCCCAGAGAAACCTTCATCCGTGTCAATCTCTACAATCACAACATCCCTTTTATTAAAAGAGTAGGTAGAAACTTGGATAGGTACTTGAAAGGGAACTGAAACGAGCGTTGATCTAACATTTGTAATCCTCATCTATACCTTTCCTCCTGAATTCGGCCATAAACCCACTATGGTTTACTCTACCAAGTAAGTTTTCCATTCGTATCGAATGTAAGCGGACGGTGCTCGGATGTGACTGAAAATCGTGAATCCTCTTCCAAATCCGTAGCAATTACTTCTGAAACCCAAAATTCGCCAAGGTGTAAAGTATCCTTGATTCTCACGATTCGCGCTGCATTTGGAGGAGTTAAGGTCGCGGCCTTCAATGCAACTGCAAGCAACTCTTTATCGTTTGCAAGCATCATCGGCATCTTAGCGCTGCCAAATGCCCCAGCCGTAATTGTATTGGCATATGTAGCTTGAAGGTCAATCTTATTGAAGCAGTCTACGGTAATAAAATCGGCAACCCCAATTCCCGTCGCATTACCATGCGTTTCTTCTGTAAGGTCTAACACTGCAATACGGTCGATTTGAGGCGTGCCAGAATACTCAAGGCCAAATGGAGAACGGCCTGTGATATTCGGATCCATCCCTTGTCCGCTGATATTTTTCCCTAACTCATCAACAATCAACAAATCAATTGTGTCGATATTGAATTTCGGCAAATAGTCTTTCGCAAGTTTTAAAAGCTTAGGTTCTTCCACTGCAATTGCATCAGCAGCTAAAACCTCTACTGCCCCTACATCGTCAAAACTATTTTCGATGATGCACACGGCGAACCCAACTGGAGCGTGATCGACAATAAATTGCCCGATACCAGGTATGAGCTTCGGAAATCTCGCATAGCCGGCACTATGGAGGGTAGCGGCACCAAGGTGCTTGCCAAGGCCAATCGTAAGCATCTTGTATGCGCCGCTTTCTACCTCTCCGCGAAAATCAGTATGAGGCTTAACCCTACAAACCGATACAATCAAATCACACTCATATGCAACCTTACTAAAGTAAACCGGAACACCGTCAAACGTCCCTAGTTGAACGGTTTCCATCGAAGGCAAAACAGGAACGCCCATCTCATCTTCTGTAATTCCATAGCCTGCAAGGACAGACTGCTGACCTTCGGCAGTCGCCCCACCGTGACTCCCCATAGCCGGAACAATCACTGGATTTGCACCAAACTCACGGAGCAATTGGATTGTTTGCTTAACAACGAAAGAAAGCTTTGCGATACCGCGGCTGCCAACCGCAATAGCAACCTTCATCCCAGGTTTAACTTTGTCCTTAATTTCTGGACGAAGAAACTGTTTTTGCACTGAATCTTCAATCTCAGAAAACCCTAGTGTCGGGCATTCAAAGTGCTGCTTAACCTTGACCATAACTGGACTCTCAAAATCAATACCCCCGGCCAAAGCGACCATTCCATGTACCTCCTTTGATAATCGAATCAAATCCTATTTAATTTTGCGGATCCGCCAATAATTGCTCCGAAAATCTTGCATCGATATTTGCACTATTTATAAATGTTGCTAGTTCCTCTGCCACAGATGCAGGAAGCATTATACCAGTGCTCAGGTTTTGCTCTTTGTTTAGCATTTCAATTTCACCTGGCATATAAATCGTCTTGGCACTTTCTGCTAAAGGCGTCATCTTTACATAACGAATATAGTTGTCTACAGATTGCTTGAATAATTTTGCATTCATAAAGCCGTCAACTCGAATGGCCATAAAGAAGTGGCTTATATCATTCGGATGCTCCAAATCTTGATACAAAGATTTAATCTCTGAACCAACAGCTCCGCCACTTAATAAAGAAGTTAATATTTCGATAATAATGGCAAGTCCGTAACCCTTTGGACCGCCAACCGGGAACAAAAAACCTCCATTAATTACATCCGCAGGACTTGTTGTAGGCTTACCATTTTTATCAACCGCCCACCCAAGCGGAATCGGTTGCCCCTTGCTCTGTGCATTCACAATTTTTCCGAGCGGTACAGTGCTCGTTGCCATATCGAGGATAACAGGTCGCTCCAGAAGTGCAGGAACCGCGATGGATATCGGGTTATTTCCGACCCTAGCAGCAGTACCGCCTGGAGGAGGCATTAGAGGTTCAACATTACTGACTGAAATACCTATCATATCTTTTTCTATCAACTGCGAAGCCCAATAGGCCGATGCACCAAAATGGTTGCTTCTTTTAACCGCAACAGCACTCAAAGCTGAATGAGTTGCTTTCTCAATTAGTAAATTGATTGCTTGTTGGGAAACTACCTGACCTAGGCCATATCCCCCATCTAAAACAGCTGTGCTTCCCGTCTCTTTGACAACAGTCATACTAGGTCTCGATTTTATTACTCCATTTGCCAGACGTTTCAAATAGACTGATAATCTTACAACACCATGACTATTTACGCCCCGCAGATCTGCATCGACTAATGACTTTGCAACAACATCAGCGTCAATAGCCGGTACGCCGTGATTCTGCAGAATTAAGGAACACACTTCAGATAGTAACATTGGCTCGACACGATAAAATTCAGCCACTCAGCAAACCTCCTTATACAGTAGTCTGCACCTTGA
>JAKADF010000275.1 GCA_021820805.1 Bacillota bacterium | reverse complement strand
TAATAAACACATATCGTGTAATCATGCCTGCAAGGAATGGGATGCCGAGATAAACGAACACGCTCTTAGCAACCTCAGCAATGGTGATATGAATAATCATACTGTGAAATCCAAGCCATTCTGGAACAATCGTTACGAAAATATAGGCGTAAATGGAGTAAAAAAGCACTTGGAATATCGCATTAAACGCTACAAGCCCAGCCGCATACTCCGCATTTCCCTTCGAGAGGTCATTCCAAACAATGACCATTGCGATACAGCGTGCAAGACCAATCATAATAAGCCCAATCATGTACTCGGGATAACCACGAAGAAATATAATTGCAAGAATGAACATAAGTACGGGACCAATCACCCAGTTTTGAAGAAGCGAAAGCCCCAGGATCTTTCCGTTTTTAAAAACCTGACCAATTTCCTCGTATCGAACTTTCGCAAGCGGTGGATACATCATCAAAATTAAACCAACTGCTATCGGTATCGACGTCGTCCCTACCTGTAATTGGTTTAAGCCATCGGCGAAATGCGGAAACAAATATCCCAAAGCAATTCCGATTGCCATCGCTGCAAAAATCCAGACGGTCAAATAACGATCAAGAAAAGACAACCTTTTAACCATCTAAGCTGCAACTCCCTTATTCACATTTGACTTGTAACCCTTTGGCTTCCAAATCTTTTAGTTCAACAGACAAGTCTGGCAAATTGGAAAGGGACAAGCCGATTTCGTTTATTCGTTCACGATTAAGTGAATAAAATACCCACATCCCTTTTCGAGTCTCCTTTACGATGCCAGAGCTTTTCAATCGGCTCATGTGTTTTGACACAGCAGGCTGGGAAATACCGAATATCGGGACAAGTTCACACACACAGCAATCGCGTGTATTCAGTAATGAAATGATTTTTAACCGTGTCGTGTCACCAAGCGCCTTAAGAGCGTCTGCCAAACCTTCAAAATCCACTATGTACACCCCCCAACACCAAATAACCATATCGTTATTTTATATTATTACCTCAATCGTCTATTTGGTCAATGTAAAGCCCCTCGTTTCCAATCCCATTCCCATTACTTTGGAGTTCAGTAAAAAATAAAAAAACATCTTCATGTGGTTATTTATCAGTATTGCTTTGATGGTTTCGGGATTTTTACAGGATAAAAAAGGTTTACTGCGAACATAAAGCAGCAAAAGGCTAGCACCCGCTGGATCGTGGCTATTGGGCTATTGTCGCGTTCATCTTTGGTTTTCTCATGACCGTAGGTTTGACCGTGGGTTGTTTATTGACTTTGATTCACTATATCTTTAAGTTATAAATGCTATGAAATACATTTCGTGTAGTTACAGTAAACAAGCTTATCGAAGAAGCCCCTGAAATACCTGAATGTACTGTTGATAGACTATTCTCCAACGTTCTTCTCTGCCGATTGTGCTGTCATTCAGCAATGCATCAATAACATCAAGACAGACATGCCAACCGGCAATGTCCTTTGAAGTATGATCCGTTATGGTTTTAATCTTTCTTTTGAGTACTAAGTTACATCCTTCTGGCTCGGAATACAACTCGAAACGAACACTGTCTCCCCACCATGAATATTCCAATACAGAAAACATTTTGAGCTCCGTAATGCGAAGCTCATCAGAGGTTCCATTCGGAAGCTCAAACTTAATTACCCCGCCTTCGCTGAGATCGTCCACGCTGAGTTCCGGAAACCATTTTGCCAATTTGTCATTTTCCGTTAGCACTGACCACACCTTTTCGACGGAATGCTTCAGATGCCGGTCAAAGCGAGCGATATAACCATCCCCTACTTTTTGTATTACAGCTAACAATTAGGTTTCCTCCTCATCCTCCACGTTTAAACACCTTATTGAATCTAGCTCAAGTAGAATTGCACAAAAAAAGAAACAATTGGCTCTTGAAAAAAATTGTAACTACATGACCAATGCGGCTCTCAATTTGTTGACACCAAACTCCAAATAACCCTTAAGACAGGTTAATACATAAACCCATCCTTCTTTGTTATCTAACACTTAACTGACGAATTGATCATCACTTTCTTTGAATCCTTCTTCGGTCACTTCAACAATTGTTGCTGCATTGTCCAGTTCTTTTAGGGTAATAGTGACAAGATGTCCTTCCTTATTCGTCCCCCATCGAAAAGCTATTTTCTTATTTGCATTAATCTCGATGATTTTTATATCAACTTTTGCATCATATTCATCATATCTCAAAGTAATCGTCTTTCCTTGCTCCCATCTCTCAGAACTGGATGAGAACCAAAATTTTTTTATTTTTGCAGGGTTAACAAACGCTTCAAATACATCATTAGCGTGTTTGTATATTTTTATCTTCGTTATATTGTTCATGAACTCAAACTCCTCAGAAACTCAAACTGTTCCATATATTGTAGCATTGTTAAACTAACCCGCCCATAAAGCACCACAAGAACGCTTGACCTAACTGTAAATTTTCGTGCAAAAAGGCTCAGACGACATTCCTCATGTCTTGCCCCCGCTCAACAACACAACACAATTTCTGCCGGCTTCATTTCCAACCGTCAGGATAGCTTATTTTTGATTGTAATAGTACATTGACTATCACAGTAGTGTGCCTTATATTAGACATGAGGTGAAACCAGTGGCAGGAAAAATCTCATCCGACCTATTGAGAGGTCACACCGATACCATCGTTCTCGGAATTTTACTCGAAGGGGACAGCTATGGGTACGAGATATACAAACGAATCGTCGACAAGAGCGACGGACTGTATGAGTTGAAGGAAGCGACGTTGTATTCAAGCTACCGAAGACTAGAACAGGATGGCTGTATCACCTCGTATTGGGGCGACGAGACGTTGGGTGGCAGGCGGAAGTATTACCATATCACACCGGTCGGAGAACAAGTCTACCAACGTAACAAGGAAGATTGGGAGTTTACAAAGTCGGTCATTGACAAACTCATTTGAAGAGGTGAAAACGGATGAAAGACAGGATAAAGCAACACGTAGATGGGTTGTTTTCTGGTGTCTATGAAACGAAGCAGTTACGAGAACTGAAGGAAGAAATTTGTTCCAATCTATTAGAAAAGTTCAATGATCTAATTACAAAGGGCTCTAGCCCGGATTTCGCATTTCAGCATGCCATTGCGGAATTAGGAGATATGAATGAACTGGTTGACAGCCTAAAAGGAGCGTCTGAGACAAGGCTTATGAAGAACGAAAGTGCACAGTCATTCATTGATAAAAACCATGTCATCGGGTATCTTACCGCATCGGTCATCATATTCATTGGGTTGTTGGCTGGTGGTTACATCTACCTGCAAGGGAGTCATCTGTTAGTTGCATTGGGATATTTCGTTCCGTTTCTTCTTGTTTCTGCGCCGATATTCATCTACTTTGGTCTCACTCAGGAATCCGAACATGATTACGGAATGAACACAAAGCGAGCGCTAACATATAGCTTAGCTTCAGAAATTTTCCTATTGGGCGCAGCAGCTTCCGCAATTGAATACGTTCAACGACACAGTCTTGCAATCACTCTCTTAACGTTTGGTCCTTTTGTCATCGTGTCGGCTATCATCTTCATTTACCTGGGATTAACGGAAAAGAGCCGACAAAAGATGGACTCACAGTGGCAAAGAGAATGGGTCAATTATTACAACGACCCCCATGTTGCTATCGTGCGAGGAAGCATTTCTGGCGCCCTATGGATATTCAGCATCGCAGCTTTCTTCTTCATCGGTTTTATTTGGAGCTGGAAATATTCTTGGATTGTACTCGTCATTGCTGTTGGTTGTGAGCCACTGATAGATGCTTACTTTGCTTCAAGGAGAAAGCAATAGACGCTAGGTAATTTTATGGATTCTCTGGTTGGACCCAACCGTAGCAGAACGACAATTCAAATTGAAAAGCGAGGTAGGACTGAATGTCTTTTATGAAAAATACGCGACGAAAAAAAGATATAGGTATATATGGATGGGGCGCAAAATGGTATGACAAGAATAGTCGCAAGTCAAGGCTTAAAGAAATGTGCAGCTACGCTGACTTGGTACAGGAACACGCAGATAAAGGGGCAACTGTGTTGGAGGTCGCACCAGGTCCCGGCTATCTTTCTATAGAACTGGCGCGACGCGGCTATCTTGTCACCGGTGTAGAAATCAGTACCGACTTTGTTGAAATTGAAAGACGAAATGCGAAAGAAGCGAATGTTTTCGTTGATTTTAAACTAGGCAATGCGTCCGCCCTGCCGCAACAAGATCGCACTTTTAACTTCATCATCTGTTCTGCCGCGTTTAAAAATTTCAAAGAGCCACTCGAAGCACTTAATGAAATGTACCGTGTACTCAAGCCGGAAGGCACGGCGCTAATTTTGGACATGAATCATGCGGCGACAAATGAGGACATTAACAATGAGATCAAAAAATCCGGCATGAAAGGCTTCGACCGCATTTTTGTAAAGTTCGCGTTCAAGACATTTCTCAAAAATGGCGCATACACGAAGGAAGGTTTTGAGGAACTCATTGCACAGACAGATTTTCCTCGCTATGAAATCATCAAGCATGGCATCGGATTTCAGGTTTGGCTTCACAAGGGACTAGTATAGGTTGCTACCAGATGTAGGGGATCAAACGGTATTTTACTTTTGCCATATACTCGTCATAGCCAGGTAGTTCGAGAAGTAAAGTGTGTTCCTCTTGTATCGTCCTCCATGCCATTGCCATGACAATAACGAGACTGATAATGAGTCCATGCCATGATCCTAGTAAAAGACATGTAGCTATGAAGAAAATAACAGCAGTAGCGTACATTGGATGACGTACAATACTGTACGGACCAGTTGATATTACCGCTTGTCCCCGTTCACTTTGGACACGTACTGCTGGAGACAGATACGAATTTTCCTGAAATACTAGAAAGAAGCAGTAAAACGACCACATGAGAAGAACCACGCCTGCTATCTGGAACCCGATAGGTATATGTGACCAGTGATAACGAACAGCATCAAGTGGCATAAAAACCAGCCATGTGAGGAAAAGCACGCTTGTTAGTACAAACCAGCTTTTATCCCAAGATTTTTGATCACTTTTACCGACTCCAGTCATTATCTGTTAACAGAGCAGGGTTAAACTTTTTCAACCATACACTCAGCGAAATGACAAAGCCGAAGAACAGAATCAGGAATGTCCATCCTGCAATCCATGTGATAGTCCCAGCCGAAAGGAACAAAGCAAGGGCAAACGCAACGAACATACCTGCAACTTGCATGATGAGCATTTTCACATTAACCATTGGTAACCCTCCCAGAATATTGGAAGCGTGGATTCAAAATGCCGATTGGTTGGCCGTTTGTACAATAGCCATTCAATTAAACATAAAA
>JAKADF010000274.1 GCA_021820805.1 Bacillota bacterium | reverse complement strand
TCCGTCCCTTTGTCCACCATTCCATTTGGTACATCGTGTGCAAATCTTTGATTTGTTCATTATTCAGATGTTCAACAATTTCAAAGTCCAATGAATTTGCCCCCTCAGAGAGAACTTAGTTTCACATTCTACTTAAAATTTTAGCATGAGTCTGGGCATCTTACTGTATCTGGTTTTCGGCATTGTGAGGTAGCTAAAACATTCAACATTTATCGTGACATGATTGCGTAATTACAAATATACAGATGCTCCTTAAAATGATGTGCGACAATCAAGGGGTGGGTAGCATGGACAATTCTCAACTGCAACTGGCAGACCTAGTATTTGTTCGGGGTACTCGTTGGCTTGACTTTCCTGTTAAATTGGTAACACAAAGTCAATATACTCATGTAGCAGGTTATGTGGGGGATGGGAACTTAATCGAGGCACAAGGGTTGAGGAAAACTGGGTATGAACCTCTTACGACATATGAAAATGCTGCTGATGTATATCGCGATCCGCACCTAAACGCATCGCAAAAGCAACAAATTATGGAGTTTATCTACAAGGAAATCGGCGGTCGATACGATTACTTGTTGATAGGGTGGGAGGCATTGAAATTTATTTTTGGAGTGGTGCTTCCATATGCAAAGAATAAAGCCCGGATCTGCTCGACACTCTGGGCTGATGCCTACAAATCAGCTGGTGTAGACTTGTGCCCAAAACATAAGTATCCAACCCCCTCTGATTTGGTTAAATCTCCGTATTTAAGGAAAATCGGATCGTTATAGTTTTGGACTGTATAGTTTTGTTTGAAAGCTTATGTTTTTTTGCCTAAAATCTCTTGTGCGAGTTTTCCGGCTGCCTCCTTCTGCATATTCGGAAGCAGGTGCGAATAGGTGTCAAGCGTGATCTGGATAGAAGAATGACCTAAACGCTCTGAAACGATTTTCGGATGGACATTATTTTTGAGAAGCAAGGATGCATGCGTATGTCGTAAGTCATGGAATGTGATTCTTCTGAGTTCGGAATCACGCAGTAAATTATACCAGGTGTTCATTAATGCCCGAGAAGTAACCTTGTTCCCATTGTTTCTGCAAACGACTAAATCATTGTCATGATATTCATTTTGAAATTGCTCTTTGTTTTCTTGACAAAGCTTTCGATGGTTTTTTAGAATATCTACCGTTTCGGGGTCGAGTGCAATAGAGCGAACGCCGGACGCTGTTTTTGCCCCTGACAGAAACTCTTTACCATCATGGCTGAGTGTTTGCCTGACAAACAGCATCTGATTATCGAGATCGACATCGCACCACCTTAGCCCTAAGATTTCTCCTTGCCTCATGCCGGTGAGTAACGCAAGGTGAAACGCAATGTAGGTGTATGGATTTTTCGCAGCAAGTTTCAAAAAACACTGGACTTCCTCTACGTCCCATACTTGTAACTGTTTCCGTCTGATTTTTGGTGTTGTCACGATGGAGGCATAGTTCTTTGAAATGAATTGCATTTTCTCAGCCATGTCTAGTGAAGAATGAACGATGCTGAATATTCGTTTCACAGATGCATTTGATAGACCTCTATCCTTTAAATCGTTAACAAAGTTTTGAAGCGTAAGAGGATTTAACTCTGATAGAGTCAAGTCACCAATCAAAGGGATAATTTGATTTTGAATATACGATTTGTTAACCTTCAGAGTCTGCGAGCCAATGTTGTACCGAGTTCCTCGCAACCATTCCAATAGGTATTCCCGATAAAGGGTATCTTTGCCAAGCATGGTTTCCTAACTCCTCCTTTGGCGCACAGATGTCCAAGCATTAATAGATAGATACATAAAGAGTGAAAAAATAAGCTTGTGCGAGACGGGGAATTTGTCTCAATCTCTATTTTATTTGTTGTTCATTTCGAACACGATAAGTAGGAGGGAAAATACTTCTGGTATTGTATAATAGGGCAAGTTTATTGGAAAAAGCATGGCTTTCCGGATGTTTTGCGTTTTAAAAAAAGAGAAGCCCAATACATGAGCTTCTCAAACAGAGGTTTGATTCATGATTTTTAGTCTTCGATTTTATTTTGCAGTTTCACTGTATTGGTACCAAGATCCTTAATTTGATGAGGTGTATTATCGTCGACATCATTTCGGAAAATGAACGTTGAATTCGAATCTGGAAGGACATAAATTCCGTTGTTATGGTTATTCTCAATTTCGTTTTCTTGGATAATGACGAAACTACCTAAGACTAGGACGCCGGATTGACCATTACATCTAACCTCATTGTTCGCTATAAAATCGTTTGTACTGGACTTTATGCCTATGCCAATGTTTCGTTTGACGCTATTGCCAATAATCACTGTATCTGTTAAGGCGTCATCCCCAGCAACACCATTATTCGAAATGTGATTGTAAAGTATTAGGTTGTTGAATCCTAAATCGATGATACCCTCATTTGCATTATTGGATATTTGATTATTTACCAAGGCGTTGTTACTTCTACTTAGCACCACACCAAATCTTTGATTACGATATAGAGAATTTTCAATCACCCAGTTGCTATCGGAATCTAGGTATATACCATCGCTGCCTGTCCGTTTCACATAGTTTTTCCAAAATAAGTTCCCGGAGTTCAGAACGGGCTGTCCAGTTCCTGCAGTTGCTATTCCAGGGCCATTCATAATATCTTTGATTTGGTTTTCCACAATCCGGTTATTTCCACCAGGACCTGTTAGATTAATTCCGTAATCTGTATAATTCCTAATTACAAATCCGTTGATTTCAACACCGGTAGTTCCGTCTAAAGTAAAGGCCGTGGACAGTGTATTGTCTCCATCAAGAATTGCACAATGTTTATGCTTCGCAACGATGCGGATGTTGCTCTTACTAGCGGGAACAGTTATCGATTCGTGATAGACACCACATTCTACGACGATGACATCTCCTGGCATTGTCGTTGTTGCATTCACAACACCATTGATACCACCAGAACTTTCCGGTAAAACTTCAATAATAGCCATTTCATTCCCCCCTTGTAGCGTGTTCGTATTAATAAATGCAACAAGGAGTGGACATGTATGGACGAACAGCGTCAGTCAGCCAATATTGTGTTAACCGGTCTCGTACTCCCGCACGAGCATTGTCCAGGTCTCGACCGTACTTATCAGCTCACAAATGTATGTACGCCAGTGTCCAAGCAGGTTTCTATCGAATGTAATGGAGGAAAGGGGAACGTGGAAAGGAGAATTACGTATGGCACGGGGAAAATTAGTTGTCATTGTCGGGGCCAAATCTCTGGGCAGAAGAGCATTCATCGTGAAGAACCCGAATGTAGTGGTCATCATGGTGAATTTAAAGCGATTCACAAAATCACTAAGAGCGGGTGAGAGAGCAGGCGAAGTTCCACCGCCGCCCGATGACTGTATCTACATCTATAACAGCAACGGAGTACCGATTGGGTATGCGTGTCCATTCGGCCAGAGCACTGGAACTTCCAGAGCCGAGGTAAACCGACTTGTTCAAAAATACCTCAAGTTGGCAAGGGAAGGGTACTGCGACTGTGAAACGGTAAACGGCACGACCCGTTGTACGTGTTACTATTAACGTTCTGCGAAAAAGTGCATCCCGGAAAATGTACTCTTTGGTCTGCATTTCTTAGACCTTCGGAGACTGTGAGCCAATGTCGTATTTTTGTAAAGCAGTAAGATTAATTGACAGATGAGATGTCCCATTTTCAATTTAGATTCAATAATTATGGGATATATTTATCTTGCTTCTGCTGTTGATGATGTTTTTTGACCCACAATTCCTCCATATTGGCCTTTGCAGAAATGCAGGGGCTTTTTTGTTTGCATCAAAAAAGGCTGACATATGCATGTCGGCCCATTTGATTTACTATTCGTTATTTTTCAGCCCGTTTTTCCCATGTTGCGATGGTGTTTTTGGCGGATGAAGCAAGGAATCCCACAGTTGTACCCCATAATATGAATTGCATGCCGCGCGAAAGGGCTTCATTTAACTGTGCTTCCGAATTAACGAACGTACCTAGTTTCTTGCCGTGCGCACCTGCTGCAGATATAATTTTTTGAACCGCTTTTTCCATCTTCTCATTTGTAGGGTCATTCATAGTTTGTAAGGACATAGATAAATCGGAAGGACCTATAAACAAGATATCTACACCACTCGTACCGGCAATTTCGTCTGCATGATCAACAGCATCCTGGGTTTCAATTTGTACTGCGACCAGTGTATTCGCGTTGCTTTCCTCAATATACGATTCCTTATTACGAAACCCATATCGTACTGCTCTGGTTGATGAAGCCAGACCTCGTCTTCCATTCGGTGGGTAATGTGCGTTTTGTGAAGCTTCGAATGCCTGCGATCCGCTGCTCACCATCGGCACCAGCACTCCGTCTGCACCCGAGTCCAGGGCTTTTAGGATTGGTATGCGGCTTCCGTCACCAGTACGCACGATGACACTTAAGCCAACGACGTCAGCTGCCCGAATAATAGCTTCCACTTCATGATAAAGAAGTGAGCTGTGTTCTGTATCTATGACAATAAAATCGAAGCCAGCTAGTCCAAGAATCTCAGTAATGGCGGGATCGTACAAATTTACAAATGTGCCGATAACACATTTACCTTCTGTCAGCTTCTTCTTTAAGGTTTTCATAATTCCACCCCCTGTGTTTTCACAGAACAATTTTTCCATTTTGAAGCACTCTTTTACGAAAGAATCTATCAACAGACAAGATATTACTCATTATTTTTATTGAAAAAGAGACAAAAGAGATTTGAGAATTGGTTCGACGTGGTTAATAAACTTTGAGTGTAATAGATGCCGGAATAGAAAAGCCTATGGTATATATAACATAGAATCTCCAAGATGTAGCAAGAAGTCAAGTATCACTATTTTGAACACGAATGCCTGACTAGCTAAGCATAGGTCCCAACAACAAAAAGCGGAATTCCTACAGTTAAATATCAAAATAATTGAAAGATCGGACTCAACCGCTTTGTTGAACCGAACATATCATCTTCATTTTTGATGTTTAGTTGTATATTAGCCGTCCTATACCATATTTGAATGGTGACTAGCGCGCTTTGCCAATCGATGGGTAAAATCGGTTATATCAAATTTGCATTTGATTTATGGCAGTTAAGGTGCCCGGTCAACCGGATCCGCCAAAGGAATAGCCATACTGTAAGAGTACATATAAAAGGAGACAAATACGCTATGACAAATCAGGCATTGAAGGCTAAGGCGTTTCGGGAGATGCATCATGGGTCTTCCATTCTCGTATTACCCAACGCATGGGATGCAATTACTGCGCGAATTTTCGAGGAGGCTGGGTTCCAAGCCATAGCGACAACGAGCGTTGGAGTAGCTGCTGCGCTTGGCTATGCAGACGGACACGCCCCGTGCGATGAAGTGGT
>JAKADF010000273.1 GCA_021820805.1 Bacillota bacterium | reverse complement strand
GCTCAGTGTACAACCCATAAATTTTCACAACGTAAACGATACATCAAAGTTTCAGATAATGGACTTCGTGACATATTGGATTTTTGGTCCGTTTAGTTATACTTACTTTTATGTTTTGGATTATTTTAAAATTAAAAGATCATTTATACCAACATACATCATGGTATGGTCCCTTATCGCTGTTGTGTTCGAGGCGATCGGAGTACATGTAGGTGTCTATCACTACATACATGGATACAAGATATATTATTCGTTTGGAATTTACTTATTAGTACTTAGCACTTGGACATGGCTGTTTTATCAGATTCAAAGGACCAGGTCGCCTTGACTTAGATAGATCATTTTACGGCAGCGATTAAACCGCGATTTCCATGCACATGTAAAGTAGTTGCGTGAAAATTGCATTCGCGTAGCCAAGCAAGATGAGTTTCCAAAGTAACAGGATTGTCACCCTCTTCTTGAAGAATAGCCTCATGTACAGCAAAATTTTCGCCTTCTTGGGGCGCAGTCTCTGAACCGTGATACCGGTCCAAGCGCTTCCATACGGATCGAAACAAAGGAAACACGACCTCATCTTCCACTTTTAGTCGATCCAATAGGAGAAACATGCCGCCAGGACGAAGGAGGCTATGGATATGGCGGTATGCTGCCTGCATATCTTGTGCGGATAAGTGGTGGAGTGATTGAACCGCGATTACCGTTCCTATTTCTGACACTGGCAACTGGAGATTCGATAACTCCGCTAAGTCCCCGTGTAGAGGAATAAAGCGGTTCGCATATGGACTTAAGCGCTCTAATGCCAATTGTGCCATAGCCTCAGAATTGTCTATACCAACCACTTGGCTATGAGGTATTCGTTCAAAGATAAGCTTTTCTACCTTGCCAGAACCATACCCCAAGTCAAGAATCCACTCTCCTTGATTTGTAAACTCCGCCAGCAAAGAAACCAGAATATCCAACTGTTCTCCCCGAGTTGGATTGATAATGTCACCATTAGTATCCCAAGTGCGCGCAGAAATAGGGTCTTTCCACCCCTGTGTCATGATCTAATCACCATTTTCCTTAAAAGTTCACGGAAATATTCTACATTAACATATTTACAATACTAAAAGGAAGATGACAATATAAATGACCAATCCCTGAAAATATAACCGACCAAGCAACAGTATACCAAGGGATTCGTTTTTCTAGAAAATTCTTGTCCAACAGATGTATGGCCGTATGGATAAATTCTCGTGTTTCTTGTTGGGATTCCAGCCAAGATTCCTTGGAGTACTGGGGGAGATTACGTTATCGATTGAGCTTCAACACAAGGTATCTCATGATATAATCGAACATGCGGTTTTGTTCAAGTCGAGAGGCTAGATAAAATGACTATTTTAATTCTTAAAATTTTACTTGCTCCGATACTTGTTTGGATTGCTAGTATGTTAGGGAAAGCCTTCGGGCCTACTGTGGGTGGTTTAGTTGTGGGATTGCCACTGACTTCAGGACCAATCGCCCTCATTTTCGCATTTGAACATGGACGAGCGTTTGCAAAAGCAGCGTCTCTAGGCATATTATCTGGGGTTATTTCCGTCGTAGTATTTTGTCTCACCTATAGTTACCTTTGCAGACGGAACAATTGGTTGTGGTCAGAATTGGTTAGCATAACCGTATATTTCATTACCACTTTTGTTATGGAACTTTGGATGCCTTCGCTGCTATACACGTCCATTACTGTCTTTACCACTCTCATAATTGCTATATATCTCTTACATTCAGATAAAATAGCTCATCATGCTAAAATATCCTCACCAAGCTGGGATCTACCCGTGCGTATGTTAGTTGCAACTGTATTTGTTCTTTTGCTCACTTCTGCAGCACAAATTCTCGGTCCACATTTAAGCGGCCTATTAGCTCCATTCCCCATTTTTGTATCAGTTCTTGTTATTTTTACGCATATCTTTGAGGGTGGGTATTCTGCTCGACTACTTCTATATGGAGCTTTAACCGGCCTGTTTTCATTTGCAATATTTTTTATTTCCATTGCTCTGTTCATACAGTCAATTGGTACTCTGTTGGCCTTTACAGCTGCAGTTGTATCCGCACTAGTTATGCAATACATCTTAGTAATTATTAAGCGCTATTGTGGCATTTGAATTAACTTTTTCCATTACATCGGTTGTAGAATTTCAACAAACCCTTCCGTCCCGTTCACGCGGATTATCTGTCCGTCCTTAATTCGCTCCGTAGCGTTTTCCACGCCTGCTACTGCAGGCAGGCCGTATTCTCTGGCAACTACGGAACCGTGAGTCATCATTCCGCCCACCTCCGTCACCAAACCTTTGATGGATACAAACACCGGTGTCCAACTGGGGTCTGTAAATGCAGTGACCAAAATATCGCCTTCCTCCATGTCGGCGTCCTCTATTTTTAAAATGACCCGTGCTCGGCCCTCAATGGTTCCGGATGAAACGGGTATGCCCGCCAAAGCACCTTTCGGGATGCCACCAGTATCGTATTCACCAGATAAAACCTCTCCCTCGGATGTCATCACACGCGGCGGCGTCAGCTTATCATAGACCCCGTGTTCCTCTTTTCGCTTCGTTATGATGTCGTAATCCAGTTGGTTTGTACGAACGGCCTCCCAGAGCTCCTCAAAAGACAGAAAGTAGATATCCTCCTTCTCTCGGATAACACCTTTTTGCACAAGCTTAACGGCCTCCTTCAGCAGGGCCTGCTTGATAATCCAGTAATGCTCGATCATGATATATTTCGGATATTCCCGAAAGCCAACAAAATTTCGCAAACGGCTGATCATATTCCTTGTCTTTTTAGCCTTTTGTTTTCCACGGGGTAACTGTTCCAAACGGTTTAAGAGATCCTTTTCCTTTTGCATCGCTTCCATCAGGCCCCGCTCAAATATGGCGTTATGAGCATTCGGCTCAAAGTTCTTGATGTTACTGAGAATCGTGGGGATGAGCACAGTCGGCTTTTCGCTGAAGCGGGGCCTGGTGATATCAATCTCACTGGAACAACGCATGCCATATCTTTCAAGATACGCCTGCATTGATTTGCTGACAGGAGTGCCACCTTCCAACTTGGCCAAGTCCTCAAAAAAAGTCTTATTATTGGCGTGTTGAAAGTACTCCATCACTTCCGGATATTGCCGGACGATGTCTGCTACATCCAACAACGCCAGACCCATTTCAGACGTAACGTTATTGGCTACCGATTTGGAAAGCGAATCTGCCGCGCTCTTTTCGCCCAACCATTTTTCCATCTTCCTATTAATCCAACTCACTGAATACACCCCGGCGAAAACTGTTCCCATGTTTTGTGGACTAGCTACAGCTTCTTTTAATTGCTTACGAGCTTCTACAATGAAGGCAAACAGTTCGTCTCCAGACAGGGCTGCAATCCTCTGCTGCAGTTGTCTAATAGACTCCTCATTCCGAGACATTAGAGTTTGAACAAGGTTTCCGTCGTTGCTACGGTATACCTTGATAAACTGAATGGGCAGGGCCCATGAGAAATACCCTGAACCCATACTGAAGGCTCTTTTGCCGCGCGCCAATGATTTCACAAAAACTTTTCGCTTCATTAAGCTTTTGACAGCGTTATGCATGAGAGGATCCATTTTGCCCAAAGCCATGAATGCTATCTTTCGTCCCACGGGAGTAACCAAATCATGCGCCAGATCGATGAACAACCTTCCACCAGCTTGAATGAGGGGGAAATCGTCAGTCAATAACTGAAAAAATGATAACCCCAATGGTTTCATGGCATTGGTCATCATCTGTTGATGGCCTAAAGAGATATACACATGATTCTTCCCATTCTGCACCTCCGGTATAGGGTAAAGGGTAGTGATGGGCCGGCTCTGGACAATATAGAATGTATTTTCATACAGGCACCATTCGATATCCTGCGGACGGCCGAAATGGGCTTCAATTGTTCTGCCCATGCGCTCAAGCTGTAAAATCTGTTCGTCTGTCAGCGTCTGCTTATTCTGACGATCCATCTCGATCTGTTTCTCCTCTGTTCCTCCTTTTTCTAAGGTATAGATAGCCAGCTTCTTAGTCGATATCTTCTTATCGGCGATTCTTCCTTCACGTACCTTATAGATATCTGGATTTACCAGCCCGGAAACCAGCGCTTCACCGAGTCCATAGCTTGCGTCGATGGATGCAACCTTCCTGTTGGAAGTGATGGGGTCGGCTGTGAACATGATCCCCGCAGCTTGAGGGAAGACCATCCGCTGGATGACCACCGACAGATGAACCTTACGGTGATCAAAGCCGTTTTGGATGCGGTAGGTCACGGCACGGTCGGTAAAGAGCGATGCCCAGCATTTGCTGATATGTCTCATGACAGCTTCTTTTCCGATGATGTTCAGATACGTATCCTGCTGGCCTGCAAAGGAGGCCATCGGTAGGTCCTCCGCCGTTGCGCTGGAACGTACTGCATAAGCATTCTGTTCACCAAGTTGTTCAAGATGACGGGCAATCTCCATATCGATGCCCTTTGGAATAGCGATTCCTTCGATGCCCGTACGAATTTTGGCGCTGATTTCGCCAATACCTTCCCTGTTGTCCGCTTTTAGAAGGGACAACTGATCCAGTAGTGAATTAAACTCCTCATTATTCCCGATAATTTCTTTATACGCTTCGGTAGTGACGCAAAAACCCTCTGGTACTTGTATCCCCGGAATCGTAGATAGCTCCCCCAGGTTGGCGCCTTTGCCGCCGACCCATGCGAGCTTTGTTTTATCGATTTTCTGAAAACCAAGTACATATGGATTCATGCATGTTTCCTCTTCTCTAGTTTGATGGCATGGTTAACCTCGGTGAGGATTATCTGACCTCATTTTGTTAATTTGATGGGGATTCTTGTCATACCGCACCAAACCAATCTTTGAACGAATCCTTTTCAAAGATCATCAGTGCACCTGCAGGAACCCCAAGGATACGTTCGACCGCATCGACGTAAGCATCCAGGATGACTCCTAATTTTTCAAAGTCAGCTTGGTCGGGCATTGGAGAGAGCAGCAGCTCGACAATGGAGTCCAGAAGGCTTAAGGGAAGACCAGCTAGTATTTCAGCTGCCTGCTCTGGGAAACGTGTCGTAAAAACCTTTTCCTCTATTCCTTGTCGGATAATCGGCTCAATGAGTCGAGACATCCGTTTCACCGAATCCCAGGTCATCTTTTGGCGAATTAACGCGTTTTCATCGGTATACCAACTGCGTAAGATATTGATGATCAACTCTTTTTGCGCGTTTTTGAAGTGGGCAGACGCCTCAAAATAGCGACCGAGTTTTTGGAGAGCTGACAAATTCAAATCTTGCACGATGGGGAGAAACGTCTGCTCTGCCTCATTCCCCATTCTCTCGACCAGGGCTTCGAGCACGGCTTGTTTTGAATCGAAGTAATGATAGAGCGCGCCCCTAGAG
>JAKADF010000272.1 GCA_021820805.1 Bacillota bacterium | reverse complement strand
CTTTAAGCGGCAAAATATCCATGAGTTTAAGTGCCGTAAAGTTCTTTTCCGTGGCTTCGGTAAGATCGGAGCCGCTACCCTTCACCCAGAGGACGTCTACAGGATTGCCGCGAAAATCGGTCTCAACGGTCTACATTGATGTATTGCTGCCCCCCAGTTGCAAACGGAACGATCAGCACCAAGCTGATTAGAACGATCTCTTAATTCTGAAACGGACGTCATATGTTAAGAACTCCTTTCCTCGTCAAGTAGCCGCAGAAAACGACTGTACGCCATTTCCCACCTTGATCTGTCCTTTATTGGGAAATACACCTTGGTTTCAAAAGAATCTGTTACTAGTTGCGGAATTTCTTCACAGCCGGAAAGCTCCCCTGAAACAATCAGTTGTGCACATAGATTTCCGATGACAGTGGCCTCCACCGGACCTGCAATAACCACCCTATTGGTCGAGTCCGCAGTCCACTGGCAAAGCGTTTCGTTTTGGGATCCGCCGCCCACGATGTGAATGACCAATAAAGGTTTGTCTAAAATTTCCTCAAGCCTTTCCACAGTCCAACGATACCGAAGGACAAGGCTCTCGAAAACACTTCTGGTAATAGCGCCAGCGGTTTGCGGTACAATCTGATTCGTACGACGGCAATAAGCCTGAATCGCATCAATCATATTTGGGGGCGACAAAAATTCATCAAGATCCGGATCGAACAAAGACACAAGCGACTCTTCTTGCAGAGAAAGCTGCGTTAGCCCCGCAAAGTCATAGTCTATTCCGGAGCGCAAAAACTGCCTCCGAACCTCTTGTAGGAGCCAAAGTCCCATCACATTTTTGAGCAAGCGGTACCCCCCAGCGACACCACCCTCGTTGGTGAAGTTATGGCGCATTGTGAGATCGGTAATCACCGGTTGGTCCGATACAACCCCGACCAAAGACCACGTGCCGCTCGATATATACACATGATCATCATCACGATGTGGAACTGCAAGGACAGCAGACGATGTGTCATGTTCACCGATATTGACCACCGTAACAGGCTTACCGGTAATGCTTTGTCTTACTTGCCCAAGTTTTGAAAGCGGATATCTGATTGGTAAAAACAAATCTCTTTTAAACCCAAGTTTTCCGATCGTGTCATAGTCCCAGGTGCCAAGATGTGGATTAAACAATTGCGTCGTACTTGCGTGTGTAAACTCACTTGCAAGCTCTCCGGTCAAAAAGTAATTTACGAGATCCGGAAACAAAACTAAGTGTCGACTGACCTCAAGAATTTCAGGTCGATATTTGTGCAAATATGCAAGCTGATAAACCGTATTGATTTGGATTAGTTGAATTCCAGTTTGCGCAAATAAGTCGTGCGGTCTAATGACACGAAACACTTCTTCCATTCCTTTTACGAAATAGGCGTTTCGATAGTGACGAGGATTGGCAATCAGGTCCCCGTGCTTATCAATGAGCCCAAAGTCAACTCCCCAACTATCGACTCCAAGCGTCATCGGCACCTGACCACTAGCAATCGCTTTGTGCAACCCATCCTCAATTTCTCCGTAAATTCTAGGGAAGTCCCAAAAATACGTTCCGTTCAACTCACGGGGCGTATTCGGAAAACGGTTCAATTCGCGAAGATACAGTTTCGTTCCATCAAAAGACCCAAGAACTGTCCGACCATTTGATGCACCAAGGTCAGCCGCGAACCCAATCCAATGCGCCATATGGTACTACCACCTCTAATCAGTCAATTCCCTCCGCAAATTTCTTCCGATATGCTCAGAGCAAACTGAGTTCGAGTTTCATTTTGTTCCTGAACAACGGCGGGAGGGTCCCTGGCTGCAAACTAGAACGTTCTTGAGAAGGCTCACTTATTCTTGTTCAACGCGCAAACAGACAGACTCATGAATCTTGTGTGTCTCGTCAGCCTCGGGCTCGGTAGATATCTCCACCGTAAACGCATTCCATTTCTAGTTGCCAAGCGCCTTCAGCAAGGCGATCCGATAATCTTCTGCCTCAAGCGAGCGGATTTCTTCAATTTCAGCGTCGGTCAGTTTGCGCGGCTCCCGAACTGAGCATGCAAGTAAATAGATCATAGCCCCAGATTCGCAAATCTCTGTACGATAAAACGCTTCACGCAAGTTTCGTCCGACAGTTACCAACCCATGATTGCCCAACACGACTGCCGGTGAATCATAAAGTTTCTGAGAGACAAGCCGAGCCATTTCTAAAGTTGTTGGAAGAACGTAAGGTACAAAGCCAATCGTGCCAACAAGCGCTACCTGATCTGGGAAAAGCATGGGTTGTTCTTGTGTGATAGTGCTTTGCGCGATGCAGTAAGGCGGATGCGTGTGAACAACTGCCTGAACGTCTTGGTGATCACGGTAACAAGCCAGATGCATCAGGACTTCTGAAGATGGGCGTAGCGTGGTACCACCAACTCCTCCTGTCTCAATGTCGACGGCAACCCACTGTTCCTGTTCAATATCCGCGATATCAAAGCCACTTGGCGAGATCAACATGATATTCCCAAACCTCGCGCTGAGATTCCCACCTGGCCCGACCACGAGTCCCTTATCGACAATCTTTCTCGCATACTTCGTAAGTTCTTGGCGTAACCCATCTATCGACATGTCGGTTCATCTCCCTATAGGAGGCAGAGGGTTCCTGCCGTGATTTTCACAATCGAACGCGAAGGACACAAAGGCCCTGAAGTCGAGGTTATTTAGCAAGTCTCAACAGCTCTCGTGCCCATGCCCAATTCCATTCGGACAACGCAGTAAATCTGGGTTCTCAATATGCACATCATTCACATGCGAAAACTACGGCTGGCGTTAATGAATACAGTGTCTGCCCTTGAATCGCAAGAAGCACAGATCTCCGTTTATTCAGAATCACTATAAGCTCTATACGGATTTTGCACTTTCAACATTCCTCCATCAATGCCAATTATTTCACCTGTTATATAGCCAGCTTTGTCAGAGGCAAGAAATAACAATAATTCTGCCACTTCATGCCCTTCACCAAAGCGGTGCAATGGAATCTGTTTTACTTGTAAATGTCCACGCTCCTTAATCATCTGATCGGTCAAATCGGTATGAATAATGCCTGGTGCATAGGCATTCACTGTAATGGAAAAAGGGGCCAACTCGGCAGAACATACTTTTGTTAGCATATTGACTGCTGCCTTACTCGCACCATACGCCACCAACCCAACGTCCGCCATATTACTTGAAATTGATGACGCGTTAAGGATTCTTCCAAACTGGTTTTTTTTCATATACTTAGCACACGCTTGTATCATGAATGCCTGGCTTTTGAAATTTACATCTAACATCTTATTTAGGAACTCTTCTGTCATATCTTCTATCGAAGAAAAATCAAACATTCCAGCATTATTGATTAATACGTCAATTCTTCCGTACTTTGAAATTGCATACTCTACAACACGATAAACTTCCTCATGCTTGCTTACATCAGCTTTGAGAATACTATTCCCCGGTGATACCCTCTCGGTCTCTCTCCGAAACTGTTCGGCTGCACCATCATTAAAACCATAAACCGAAAGTACGTTATAGCCGTTTTTTGCAAAGGTTCGACTTATGTCCGCACCTATTCCTCTCGTTCCGCCTGTAACAATCACGAGTCGTTTGTCTTCCATATATAAGCCTCCTCGTTGTAGTTCGTGCTTACTTAACTAAATATTACGATTGGTCACAATACGGTGTACCCACCATCTATTGTGAACACGCCTCCAGTAGCAAACGCAGAGGCTTCCGAAGCCAGGTACAACGCAATTCCCCCAAGTTCCTCAGGATTTCCCGGACGGCGCATTGGGGTTAGTTCCATCCATCGCTCAACCATTTCTCCCCCTTCTTCAAAATAGGGTTTAGTAAGTTCTGTTTTCATATACCCTGGAGCGATTGTGTTTACTCGAATATTATGTGGTGCCCATTCCATTGCTAAACTCTTAGTAAGCATGATTACACCAGCTTTTGAAGCGTTATATGCACATTGACATTGGGGAGTATTCGATACAATGCCTGACATAGAGGAGATGTTGATTATCGAGCCCTTCGCCTGACTGATCATTACTTTGCCAACGTATTTCGAAACCAAAAACACTCCATTCAAATTAACGTTTATAACCTTGTTCCAGTCATTAAATGACATATCTTCTGCTTTTTCGTGGATTGTGACACCTGCGTTGTTGATCAGTACATCAATTTTACCGAAATGTTCCAACGTTTTAGTGACCAAAGCTCTCACTTGATTCTCATTTGTGACGTCTACTTTTATTGCGATTGCATCTACCCCCTCATTATGCTTAATCTCATTAACTGTCTTCTGCGCAACTTCATGGTTTAGATCGGCAATAATGATATTTGAACCCGCCTGTGCAAGCGCCTGAGCCATGGCTTTTCCTAAGCCCATTGCTCCTCCCGTAACGATTGAAACCTTATTGTTGAGTTCAAATTTATTAAAAACGCCCATTTTCACTGCTCCCACTTTAGATTCAAGCGACAGCCCCGTGTGCGTTATCCCGGTACTGTCGCTTGAAACATTTTTAATAGTCTTTCATTTGAAACGCCATGTGAGGTACTGGTGGTAGTTTCACGTCTGTTCGAGTTACCTGTAGACTTCTGGCGAGATGGATGGAGCACGTACGATTCTAGGGTCAGTGAAGATATCAAACTCGTCTCTACTTGTTGTGGAAAACTCCGACACGACAGCCCCAGATTCCGCTGCTTGAAACCAGTGTAGAGTATCCGGGGGGATGGTAAATTGTTCCCCCGGATGAAGTTCTACTTCCCGAAAGACCGTGTAATACTGTGCACTTCCTTCCGGAACAACACCATGAATGTGTTTCGTTGGTTCACCTTCAACGTAGAGCCACACTTTGCGCCATCTGCACCGAAAAGTTTCCGTTTTTCCCGGCATCGAATCAATCGGTGGATGCCGGTGTTCAGGACAAGTTTGACCAGGTAGTAAAACAAGTTCTTTTGCACAGTAGAGTTCCGAATTCACATAGGTGATTAACCCTAGGCCGGTGGAGGCATAATTGTCGAGACCGAAATCCGCAATTTCAATGCGTTCCTGCTCATCATCGGTTAGGACAATATGGGCACGATGGAACACATCCATGACCCTTCCTTTCGCCTCTACCCAACTACTCTTCCGCATGCGGTTCCCCCCCCTGTTGCTTGCCTCTGGAAAGCGTTAATTAGTTGAACTCGTTGCGTAGATCCACTTCTGCGTGCTTGGGTCATTAACATTGGCCTTTGTAATGATGAGGTTATTTAACTTAGTTGATTTTGGAAATGTGTTCTTACCCGTCAAAGCGTCGTAAGCATACTCGACAGCCAGTTGCCCTTCCTTATACGGATTCTGCGCAACGGTTCCGTAGATTAGGCCACTTTTAATGTCTTTAATCTCTTCCGGCTCAGCATCATACGCAATAACTTTAACTTTCCCTGACTTTAC
>JAKADF010000271.1 GCA_021820805.1 Bacillota bacterium | reverse complement strand
TCCTGTAACTACTAAAAAAACTACTGTAAAGAAATACGACATAATCCGGTTAAATTTATGGATCATGTTATACCCTGCCAAAACTAACAACATAACGGCCAATGAACTGATAACAATCCCCGCAGAAATTGAAATATGGAAAAGTTGTGATACTGCCTCGGCCCCTATTACCGCACCTGCTGCGTAGAATCCTAAATACATGAGAACAACCATCATTAATGGAATGACTGCCCCGTAATAGCCAAACTGTGCACGGCTTTGAATCATTTGCGGAATTCCAAGATGGGGACCTTGCGCAGAATGATAGGCCATAAAAATAGAACCAATTAATGTACCAATTACAATTCCGGCGACAGCCCACCATAAGCTAAACTCTGGTACTATAGCAATTAAACCAGTCGCAACAACTGCCATTTGCGTATTGGCTCCGAACCAAAGAAAAAACAAATCCGAAACCTTTCCATGTCGAAGTTCATGAGGAATATAATCAATGCTATGCGTCTCAACTAGGAAGTTTTTATCTTGCGCCATATACATCTCCTCATTCCCGATTTCTATTTTAGAAATCCATTTGTGCGCAAATTCAAATTTGATACAATAGTATACTATCAACTAAGTTTAAGTAAACTTAAACTAATAAGAAAGAGGTCAGACCCTACTTGTTACTTCACAATCAAGCTCAAAGAACGTAGGGTCATTGATACACTACCCTAAAACTCTAATTACTTACGTCTGCTACTGAAGTTTAAAACAAACTACCTTCAATTCAGTCATCTCTTCAATGGCAAACTTAACCCCTTCCCGACCAATACCCGAACCTTTTACTCCACCAAACGGCATTCCATCCAACCGATAATCGCTACTGTCATTTATCATGACGCCGCCAACATGTAAGCGATTGACAGCTGTAAATGCATGTTCTAAATTCTTCGTAAATACCCCAGCCTGCAATCCGTAGTTTACATCATTTGCTAATTCAATTGCTTCATCTAACCCTGCAACTGGGAATAGTGACACTACTGGTCCAAATACTTCTTCACGAGCAACACGGGAATGTAATGGGACGTGAGTAAGTACGGTCGGTTGATAAAATGCCCCGTCCCTCTTTCCACCCATCTCAACGATTGCTCCATCCGCCACAGCTTCATTTACCCAAGATTCTACACGAATAGCTTCACGCTCTGTAATTAAAGGTCCCATGTCAGTTTCCTCGGATAATTTGTCTCCAACTTTTAACTGCTCTGTTCGTGCAACGAACTTTTCTACAAAAGTTGAATAAATAGATTTCTCTACAAAAATTCGCTGTACGCCCAAACAATTCTGGCCAGCTGCCCAGAATGCACCAGACACTGTGGAGTCTACCGCTATGTCAAGGTCAGCATCTGCGAGTACAATAACTGGTGAATTTGAACCAAGCTCCATCCCAATTTTCTTTAGCCCAGCTTTTTTGGCAATTTCTTCACCAGTCTTTAAACCACCAGTAAAGCTGACTACCCTCACGTCTGGATGTGTTACTAATGCATCCCCAATCTCACGAGCGTGACCGGTAATTACTGATAATACCTTTGAAGGTAAACCTGCATCAAAGAAAGCTTCAGCAAGCATTAGCGCACTTATCGGTGTGACCTTCGCAGGTTTAACTATGACGGCATTTCCCGCGGCAATAGCAGGACCAATCTTATGGGCAACGAGATTTAGCGGATCATTAAAAGCAGTAATGGCTGCCACAATACCAACCGGGAAACGATAGTAATAACCCATTCTTCCTTCCCCGCCTGTTGGAGACTGGTCAAACTGGATTGTTTCTCCATGCAAACGTCTTGCTTCCTCTGCACATAATTCGAGAGTTTGTATACAACGCTTTACTTCTTTGCGTGCTTCTCGTATGGTTTTGATACCTTCACGAGCTATCGTAATTGCAAAGTCCTCCGAACGAAATGCAATATTTTCAGCAGTTTTACGTAAAATGCTCATACGTTGATGAGCAGGCATTGCCGCAGCAATCTTTGCTCCTTCTTTAGCACCTTCAACTGCAGACTCCACATCCTGCCGTGTAGCCACTGGAACAACGTCTACTAAACTATTATCTTGAGGATCAAGCACTTCTATGACTTCATCTCGGCTTACCCATTCTCCAGATATATACATTTTTTTGCCGAGTGTTTGAATGCTCATGTTTATTCCTCCTATCTTTCGTATTTGCAGCTGTTCATTACACTGTTACATACATAACTTTTTCCTGCTGTCGAACAATATTGATTAAATCTATTAATAAGGAGAATCCTGTTTCCAATCGTCCTGCGCCTGCACCCATTACTGTAACCGGGCCCAACAAGTCACACTCATAGGTAATCGCATTTGTAGTACCAGTCACTCCTGCAAGCGGATCGTCTATAGGAATCATTTCCGGACCAACTGATGCAGTTACCTTTCCATTTTCCTTCGTAATACGTGCTATTAGCTTCCATCTCTTTCCGTACGTTTTTGCATATTCAATATCTCCAGGACGAATATCCGTAATTCCACGACGGGAAACCTGGTCTGCTGTCAAGTGTATGCCCATAAGAACGTTTGCCAGGATAAGGACTTTATACATCGCATCATAACCTTCAACATCATTTGTAGGATCCGCTTCCGCATAACCCAGCCTTTGCGCCTCTTTTAAGGCATCCCCATAAGCAGTTCCTTGCTCCATATGCGTCAAAATATAATTTGTTGTCCCGTTGAGAATGCCACGAATTTCATGGATGTTATTCCCTGATAGGGATACCTTGGGCATCCTGAGTGTTGGAGTACCGCTCATAACCGTTCCTTCAATTCCCCAATGCACCCGATTCTCATCAGCCAGTGCCTTAAGTTCAGCGTACTTGAGGGCTACAGGCCCCTTATTTGAGGTAACAACGTTTTTACCCGCTCGAAATGCTGCTTGACAATGTTCAATAGCTGGTTGACCTGTACGCACATTTGTAAATGTGACTTCAATAATCGTATCTGCATTCGTTTCACGAATCGTTTTAAGGCTATCCCATCCTTTTTGAACCCCCAGCCCACGGGGGTAATCCTCTAGCTTTCCCGTCTTCTTTACTACTTCCAAAATTTGAGCAATGTCAAGACCTTCTGGGTCATAGACCGCTCCTTTTATGGCATCCGATATGGCTACAACCTCGAAATCTACCCCAATTTCATCTGCCAGCAACAGTTTCTTCTGAAGCAAAATTTCCGCAAGCCCCTGTCCAACCGTCCCAAAACCGATAAAAGCAATTTTATGCTTCATCCTTAGAACCTCCCAGACATACCGTTTTTTACAATTGCACTACCGTTGTTCGAACTGTTTTTTCTGCATACTCAAGCCCCTGCTTTAAATCTGCAATGAGGTCTTCAACATCCTCAATCCCAACCGAATAACGAATCAGATTCTCCGGAATGCCCATTGCCTGTCTTTCTTCTGGCGTGCATTCCACGTGGCTCGTCGTCCGCGGCGGTCCTGCCGTTGTTTCCACTGCGCCCAGGTTTGCTGCCAAATGTGCATAGTGCAACTGCGGCAAAAATACTTTCACTGACTCAAATCCACCTTTTAGCGAAAAACTCATCATTCCACCAAAGTTGCGCATCTGTTTCTTCGCTACATCGTGGTGCAGATGCCCCTCTAGCCCTGGGTAGAACACTTTATCAACGAATGGATGCGCTTGCAGAAACCGAGCAATCTTTAATGCATTTTCAGATTGTCTCTCAACACGCAGCTTCAATGTCTTCATTCCGCGAAGCAATAGATAAGCTTCCATCGGCGCCAGCGTTGCACCATTAATCTCCCGGTAATGATAAATCTGTTCAACCAGGTGCTTCGACCCACACACAATACCGCCAAGTGCATCTGCATGACCGCCTAAATACTTCGTTGCACTATGGACTACTAAATCTGCACCGAGTTGAATCGGATTTTGATTGATAGGGGTTGCAAACGTATTATCGACAACAACGGTAGCCCCTACCTCATGCCCGACCTTCGCCAACCGTTCAATATCTACAATCTTCAACGTCGGATTTGTTGGACTCTCCAGATACAACACTGTGCAGCCTTTTCTGGTCTCTTTTTCTATCTGTCCATAATCACTTGTATCGCAGAGTGTCACTTCTATTTGAAAACGTGGTAAGAACTCGGTAAAAACCTTATTCGTCCCGCCATATGAATCTTTCACGGATACAACTCTATCGCCTGGTTTTAATAGGGTAAATAGAGTTCCGCTAATAGCGGCCATCCCAGTTGCAAAGCTCGTTGCTGCTTCTGCGCCTTCCAAAATACGAACCTTTTCCTCAAACACATGCACAGTCGGATTTGTATTACGCCCATAGATGTGTCCCTCTTTTTTCCCCAAGGCTACATCAAGCCATTCATCCAGGTCATGATAACCAAATCCAACACTGTGTACCACAGGCACCTGCGTTGCACCTTGAATCAGGTACTCCTCTTCTCCTCCCCACACAACTGACGTCCCTAGGTTTTCTTGCGCTGCCTTTCCTCGCATACCCTCAACTCCCCGCTAAAATTGTCTGACCCGAATATTCAAATACGTGTTCCTAATCCTCGTTCAAGTAATCGTTTAAAAGCAAAGGCCGCAATTGCTGTATCCTGAACGCCTGTCCCAGTTAAATCACAGACAGATACCTGCTCATGATTCGTTCGACCGGGATGTTTTCCAGAAGTAACGTCGCCAATTTCGATTACATTATCGACTGAATGTAAGACCCCCTTTTCTATCGCATGGTGAAGCTCCCCTAATCGAATACATTGTGATTTTAAATCGCAGACTAAGAGATCTGCTGAACCTAAAATCTGCGAATCAAGTTCCTGCTTATGCTCCGCATCAGATCCCATTGCAGTGATATGAAGCCCAGGGTGTAACCAATCCACTTTTACGATCGGCTCACGTGCCGGGGTAGTCGTAACAACGACATTGCTTTCTTTAACAACTTCTTCAGCACTGTCTGATGCAACAATACGAGCATCAATTGTACGACTCATATCAGCGACATATTTTTCAGTACGTTCCCTATCTCTCCCATATACAATCAGATTTTCAAAATGACGAACATAACTCAGAGCCTGAATTTGGTAACGTGCTTGTAATCCCGTACCGATTACCCCTGCGGTACTGATTTGCTCATGCGATAGATATTTAGCAGCCACTGCCCCAGCTGCTGCAGTCCGCACATCTGTTAAATAACCATTGTCGAGCAATACAGCTGCAGGCTGTCCTGTTTCAGTATTAATTAACAGCATCATCCCATTCCCGGTGGGCAGCCCCCGAAGTGGATTCTTAAAAAAGCCTGATGATACTTTGAGTGCTAAACAATTCCACCCTTTAATATAGGCACTCTTGACATCAACTTCTCCATCATTTTCCGGTATGTCAATTCGCATAATTGGAGGAGTTGTAACTTTATGATTTGAGAGATCGGTAAACGCATT
>JAKADF010000270.1 GCA_021820805.1 Bacillota bacterium | reverse complement strand
GCAACACTCATCCAGAAGTTTTGGCCAACAAGGTTGGAACTGAGATGGTTCGAATCTACCAGTACCCAATTATTGAGAGCAACTGCATAACGCATGATTCTAACACCAAATTTTTCGAGGGCCTTCATTACATAATAAATTGGCATATAGGTTGTTCCATTTGAGATAAACCCTTGGGGCTCTGAAAATAATTGTCCATTCAACTCAATAGATTTTCGGACCATCGTGTAGTTTGTCGCTGCTTGTGCAGGGACAGCATCCCAAACACATAAACTCGCAAATGCAGTATAAATTGTTAAACCAGCAAGGGTAGTCTTTTTCACAAATATCCTCCCTAAGGATGATGGTCACTCATAAGGTTATAAACCTAGCAAAAAGATTTCTAGCTTTAGAATAAATGAAATCATAGGCATTCGTCACAGGATTTATTTGTATGTGTATAAATCAACCCATTCGCAAAAATATAAACGTATGCCAAACATAAAGGAGGAAGGAACCCATATATGGCTAAACCAGATAATCGTGCAGACAATGTAGAACATTTGCAAAAGTCCATTCAAAATACAATGGAAAACCTGAGAGAAGCTGAGGACTTTCTTAAAGCGCACGCAGATGAAATGCATCCGACGGATCGCGAAGCCATTGAGGATAAGAATGAACGACGGGAGCAAGCCATTGACGGATTTCGTCAGGAAATTCGCGACGAATCCCGCCATTCCATAAAAGATTAACCTGTCTTCAAATTCTATAAATCAGAGAGGCCAAATCCCGGCCTCTCTAACAGATATCTTGTTTTAGCGGCACAAAAGGGACATTCCGCCATCAACAATAATTGTTTGTCCCCGAATCATTTGCGCTTCTTTGGTACAGAGAAAATAAACAGCGTTTGCTAAATCAGTTGGTTCAACCATTCGCCCTGCTGGATTATCAGCACCAATTTTAAGCATGTCTTCACGATTTGGGAAATGCTTTAGTGCATCTGTATCTACAACTCCACCTGAAATGGTGTTTACAACTATATTTTTGGCAGACAATTCGACTGCTAAATATCTGGTTACTGCTTCAAGCGCAGCTTTTGATACACCTACCATTGCATAGTTCGGCAGAACTCTTGTTGACCCTAGACTCGATAGGCCAACGATAGCACCTCCACCTTTCTTCTCCATAATTTTTGCGGCTTCCTTAGCTGCAAAAAAGTACCCT
This sequence comes from Bacillota bacterium, assembly GCA_021820805.1. Next base: position 4,272 of record JAKADF010000270.1, on the reverse strand, counting down.
TTTGCATTAATGTCTTGCGTCCAATCCCAATGAGATTCCTCAAATTCATCCAAAGGACGAAGAACTCCTGAAGCAGCATTATTAACAAACACATCTAATCGACCATAAACAGTCTCAATCTCGTTGAACAATGCAGCGATATCTTCCACATGTCCGACGTTACATTTAGCAAGATGAACACGGACACCGAACTCTTCTTCAAACTCCGTTTTTGTTGCTTCAGCCGTTTTCCGGCTGCGCAGGAAGTTAAGGACTAAATCATACTGTTCCTTTGCAAATCTTGCAGCAATCGCTTTTCCAATACCTCGAGTCCCGCCAGTAATTAAAGCCACTTTACGTTCTGCCATTTAAATTAAAATCTCCCTTTATTACGTAGTTCCATTCTAGGTTTAAGGAAACTTCTATCCATCATCTTAAATGGTTTTTATGCACACTCCAGCTAATCAGCCTCCCGCAGCGGTTGATAACTGAACCTCACAAAATCCCCAAACGGATCTCGGTAAGGACTCGCATTAACTGCAAACACATCTGCCATCGCAGTTTCGGATAAAACATCCTCTGGGGTGCCTTGCGCATAAACCTTTCCCTTTTGTAAAAGGAGTAAGTTGGAACAATACCTTGTTGCAAATTCAAGATGATGGATCGACAAGATGACTAGATACCCTTGTTCAGAAAGAGCCCGTAATCGTTCTAAAATATCCATTTGATAAAAGATATCCAAATTAGAAATCGGCTCATCTAACAGCAAAATTGAGCTTTCTTGTGCCAAACAACGTGCCAGTCCAACCCTTTGCCGTTCACCGCCGGATAAATCAGAGACTCTAGTATTTCCGTATTTTTCTAGCCCCATCTCTGATATTGAAGACTGGACAATTTCTTGTCCCTGCTTCGTATTCGTTCCCCATGTCACATTATGTGCGTACCTGCCCATCTCGACAAATTCATGAACAGTGAATGGGCAATCTGCTGATAACTGTTGCGGCAAATAAGCTATATGGCGTGCCCGTTCTTTGGTAGACAAATTACGAACTGGCAAACCATTTAAAGTTACTTGCCCTAGAGATGGCTTCCATATGCCTGCTAATAATCGCATTAAAGTTGATTTACCTGCGCCATTTGGACCAATGATGCCTACCATTTGACCTGATGTGAAGGTCGTGTTCACTTGGTGCAATATGTTTTGGAAGGAGAGCTGTTCAATTTCTAAGACCATTCGGCCATTTGTCAAAAGTTCACTCACCCCCGCACCTCGGCACGGTTACTTTTTCGTAACAAATACAAGAAAAACGGCGCGCCCAGGCAAGATGTGATGATGCCAACATTCAACTCAAGCGGTTGAAATGCCATTCTACTTATCACATCTGATAATAACATTAAAATTCCTCCACCGATTCCTGAGGCTGGAATAAGAAACCTATGACGCGGCCCAATCATCATTCGTACAAAATGCGGTACGATCAAACCAACGAACGCGATTACACCGCTTACACTCACACATGCTCCAACAACAAATGCAGAAACGGTAAAGACAATTTGTTTCGTGTGCTGCAAGTGAACTCCGAGGCCTTCTGCTTGTTCTTCGCCAATAGACAAAATATCAAGTGCTGGTGCCTGCATGAGATAAATGAACATCCCTAGACAAGTAAATGAACCCACAACAAGGACGTGCATCCACGTGCTTCCGTCTAATCCGCCCATCAACCAAAACAGCATCTCTTGCATAGTTGACAGAGGTGCAAGAGACATCATCAGAGTAACGATTGCACTGCAAAATGAACTTATTGCGACCCCTGCAAGCAAAAGAGCATATATTGATGTTTTGCCTCGAATGGTAGCTAATCGATAAATGATATAAACCACCGCTAGGCCTGTTATAAAAGCACCGAGTGGTGTGAACCATTGGTTTATTGCTGCAAAACCGAATTGAATTGAAACAACAGCACCAAGCGCACCGCCGCTCGACACACCAATAATCGCAGGGTCAGCCATTGGGTTTCGAAATACAGATTGCAAAACGGATCCAGTACTTGCAAGCCCCATGCCTACGAAAGCCGCTGTAAGCAACCGAGGCCAACGGATGGCCCCAAGAACAACAGCATCTGCACTGCGTGCACCTTGAAAATACCCCCATGTCCCAGACATAACTTTTCCAATCGGAATCGTCATGGGACCTAGGGAGACCTCAAGAATAGCAGCACATAGAAAAAGAAGTCCCAGTATGATAAACGTGTTTCGCTTTTTCCATCTCATGAGTTCTGAAATATTGCGCTCCTCAGTCGTTCGTATCTACGCCCATGTGGTTTATTTCGTTCTCTTATCGCGAAACACATCTGTGCTGTTTTCGTACACAACGTCAGCATACTTATTTCTCGCATTTGCGACTCGTGCGAGCACAAAGAGTAAATCAGATGCACGATTCAAAAACTTGAGCGTAGGCTCATATATTTTTTCGTGCTGCATTAGAGCAACCACACGGCGTTCAGCTCTTCTGACAACTGTACAAGTTAGATGAAGTGCTGCTGCAGAAGAATGTCCACCCCTCAAAATAAATTTTGTGATCGGCTCTGTTTCACTTATATATTTATCAATAAATGGTTCTAATTGGGATGCTGCATCAACAGGCGTTCGATACGTGTATTTATCACTCTCGACAGCAGCCAAATCAGCCCCTACATCCCATAACGTTTGCTGGACTTGCACTAAGAGAAGAATTATATCTTTATCCCGCTCTTTGTCTAAATAGCTTATTGCTAAACCTAGACAAGCTCCAGCTTCATCAACAGTGCCGTACGCCTCAATTCGCAGGTCATCTTTGTAGCGCCGTTCACCGCCAATAATTGCTGTCTTTCCTTTATCTCCACCACGAGTATAGATTTTCATTTACTAACTGCCCCCTTTTTATCTAAACAATCCAAACGGATTATGTAACCGTCGTTTAAGATTCGAAATCAACAATGTTTGATTTGATGTTATTTTGCTTCACAAATTCGAGTACAGGTAAGTGTGCCGGATGAGTCCCATATGCTACCAAGTCTGAGAGCGTATCAAATTTTGTAATCAGTGCCATGTCGTAAGAACGTTCAGTTTTGCGAACATCTACACCAAATTCTAAGTGACGCAAGTAATCAACTTTCCCTTCCATGCTTTTAAGCAATTTGCTAAGCCCGTCTACAACATCAGAAGACTTGTCCGTAAATTTAAAGAACACAATATGTGTAAACATTCGAATTCCCCCTCATATTAGATTATGCCATACGAACACTGTAAGTGGATATATCTTTACAAGCGCTGCCCATCATATGTTAGAATAGCAAAGGGAGATGATACTATGGGGAATCATCAGTTGTGTCCCAAATTTGAATACGCATTCACATTGCTCGGAAAACGATGGACAGGTTTAATCATTCGTGTCTTGATGGAAGGACCAAAACGGTTTAAAGACATTTCAGACATGATTCCCAACATGAGTGACAGAATGCTCGCTGAACGCTTTAAAGAGTTAGAAGCAGCAGGCATTTTAGAAAGACATGTATATCCAGAAACGCCAGTACGTATTGAATATGAGCTCACAGAAAGAGGAAGAGCTTTAAAACCCGTCATGGACGCTGTTCAGGAGTGGGGAAACATATGGGTTGAGGTTTGACAGATTTAATCCTCTATAGGCTAAACGACCTTCCTTGCGGTTCGATTTTTCCCTTTGCAATAAATATGGATTCTAAGTTCCCTGACACGAAACAACATGAAAACAAACGGATCGGTTAACTTTGATCCGTTTGCAATAGTGCATTTTGCAATAATTTACTGGTTTCTGTCTGAACCTTGTTTTGACGCCGAAATCGATTGTGGAACAATGAATGCTAAAAAAACTAAAACTGCTGCAACAATCGGAAAACTGACAGCTAATCGTTCTGGAGCCAATGAACTACGAGCCATCGATAACACCTCCGACTACAGTTTGTTCAGATATACAACAAAAATACCCCGCTTTTTACAGTAACGGATTCCCTACGGACGTGCAAAGCTCGAAATATCGAGTGAAATCACACGGAGTTCCGCACCCTGAACAGTATCCCAATTCCAGTGTAATTGGCATGAAAATCGCGTGCCTAAATTGATTGATAGCACGCCATTTCGAAATCTAATGACTCGATATTGGACTAATACCCCCGTTCAATTATAGTGGACCCATGAAACTGGACACCAGATGGAGGGCAGTTAGGTTACACTATAGCTATGAAAAAACAATACACACCCGAATTTAAAGCACAAGTT
>JAKADF010000269.1 GCA_021820805.1 Bacillota bacterium | reverse complement strand
TCACATACCACTCACTGGATTCATATTTAACGGTGATTTGTTTTACTTTCTCCCAATCAAACGGGCGATGCGTATGTACCTTTACGTAGCCTATCTTGGATAAGTAGATGTATCCGTCTATGTATGGCTTTGATTTTTGCACCTGCGGGTATGTAAACGAGACGTACCTGTCTCGTGGTTTGAAATGAGGATGTTTAGCCCTTTTCTCAAAGAAATTGATGTATGCTTTATCGAGCCTATGTAACACATCCTGTAGTACCTGGGATTGCACATTCTTGAATTCAGAAAACGCCTGTTTGAATACAGGTAACTCGTTTTGTTGTTTCACATAATTTACAGATGTTTTGAACTGTTTGTAGGCGATTTGTCTCTGTGCGAGAGCTAAGTTGTATAATTCACGGCACAGATTTAACGTGTCGAACATGGCCTTTTTTTGCTCACGTGTAGGGTAGATGCGGTACCGGTAGACGTAGCCGATCTCGTTATCGTTTTTGATTTTAACGGCCTCAGATTGCTTACGTCTCCTCAATTCGGCACCCCCACGACAGGTGAATAGGAACATGTGTTCTATATAAGATAATTTTACCATGGCCATAAAGACGAGACAAATCGATTCATTCTCCACTTGTAGAAGTGGAGGATGAATCGACCAAACACGTTAAATTTCAATAGCTGTCGTAACTTGTACTAGATCCGTCATCCACGGAAAAAATTTCTTGAAAAGTATCCCATCCGGGCTGTGAATCTCTGTCGTAATTCCAACAAAGCCTTTTCCGCGAAACCTCCACAAGCGATTCATCCGATTCCATCCTGTTGCAACAGCCCTACCATCTTTGTGCATCGCAATAACGTTTGCCGAACCATCTCCAATCAGTTCACCCACAGTTTTTTGCAAGGCATCAACCCGAGAATTTCCACCCGAAAGGTGACTTTTGTATTTCACAAAACCAACTTCGCTATCTGACTCGCCAATAAGTGTTTGCTCATCGCGCCATCTCTTACTCGCTTCCAAATATCCGTTATGACCAAATGCGAATTCGTCAGGCTCAAGATATGGCTGCGTGTTTCGTACCGCGATCGTACTTAAAAAAGAAGGACGGCGCAGATGAAGCAAACATGCGTCTACGGCAAGATCTGAAAGTCGAAATTGTCCGCCACGGTCTTCATCAAGACTTAACTCACTCCGGTAATAGTCAATTTTTTCTCCCTGAACAAAGGCAACTCCCCAACCGAAACCTGCTAACCCATAGCGCTCCAGAATTAAAGCATATTGCAACACATCGGATAAGGGAAACGAGGTGTCCTTTCTCAAATACATCATTTCACACATTGATGCTTTCCACCTTTTGAATAACTTCTGTAAATTCCATTTTTCTTGACCCACTTTTCATGTAAACTACGCCAGATTTTACGGCCCAATAATAGATAACAAGCGAAACAAGGGCAACGAGAACAGAATCCCACGGTGCATGAATTACGTTATCACCACCAAATGCATGAGAACCAATCAGCGACAATACAAAAATCGCGACCAAATAAACAACAATCCACAGTCCACCGAAGATTGAATCCTTTGAATCCCGATTGACAAAGAAACTGACTATATAAACCACAACTCCGACCCCAAGCAGTGGCAAGCACGCTCGTAGTGCATGCCAACCCGCCCAATAAATAATAAGAGAACTGACTACAAAGCCTAACGGTGCAATCACGGTCATACCTTTCATTTTTTGCTCAGAAGTTGTTATTCCAAGTCTTCGGAATACAAGTACCGAAACTGCACCAGAGCAGTAAGTAAATATGCCCAGTGCCCCCATAATCTCAATAATTCCATGCCAGCTTTTAAGTGGCAAGAGGTACAAAATGCCTACAACAAAATTAAGTAGCAATGCTTTTGTCGGAATGCCCCATTTTCTATTGACGGTGGCAAAATACGTAGGGAAAAATTTGTTTTTTGCGAGCCCATATGCGACACGGGAGTTGCTAGCAGTATAAACAAGACTTGATCCGCTCGGAGAAATCATGGAATCAGCCATAATCATCCAATACAGCCAAGTAAGGTTCATTGTCAGCGCTAAATCTGCGTATGGAGAATTGAAATTTACGCCATTCCAGCCATGAACCAAACTGGCAGTTGGTACAGATCCAACAAAAACAATCTCGAGCCCCACATAGAGAATCGTTGCAACAACCAGCGCGGTAATGATAGCACGAGGAATATCCTTTCTTGGATTTGTTGCTTCACCACCAAGATCGACTGCCGCACGAAATCCTGTGTATGCAAAAATAATGCCTGCGGTTGCAATCGCTGAAAGCCCAGCTGACCAACCGTTCGGGGCAAAACCATGACTTGTAAAGTTAGCGGGGTGAAATCCTGAAAAGAAAAACGCGATGAGCGTAAGAATTGGAACTACAAACTTCAGTATTGTTACTACTAGGTTAATTTTTGCGAAGATCTGAACTCCGAAGTAGTTAACGAGTACAAATATCGCCATTAAAACGATAGCAAGTAAGATTCCAACACTCGTCAAGTGGCTATTCGCGTAAACACCAGGTATGAATTTACTGATGTATTGGATAATGCCAGATGCCTCCGTCGGCGGGTTTGAGTTATAACCGAGCCAGATTGACCAGCCGATAACCGCTGCCACAAGTGAGCCGTTCGTATAGAGCGGATAACGAACAAGCGAGCCAGACTCTGGCCTTACACGCGCCAGTTCACAAAAAACGAGCGCAACAAGTGTAAGTGCGATTCCACCAATAACCCAAGTCAAAATAGATTCTGGACCTGCTGTTTGTGCTGCATACATTGATCCGAACAACCAACCGGAACCTATTACGCCGCCTATAGATGCCGCGGTCAGAGACCAAAAGCCCATTCGCTTTTTTAGCAAACTATCTTGATTCAAACAACTCACCCCTCTATCCAGAGAATTATATTAAAAATATTATTTTTCAACTATTCAGATTAGTCAATCCAAAATTAACCTCCCTTTGAAATCACAATCTGCCTCCCTCTAGTACCCAGCGGAAACTTCATATCAATTACTCAACCTGTTTGAATAGTCATTGAATCAATACCATTAGTATGAATTTAATTATTAATTGTAATATGAATATTAAGTTGTATAATATTCAACGTAATCAGCGTGCTTGATTGCTCAGTTCTTTAGTATAAATGAGGACACTTTCAACTGAGCTTCAACTATTTGTACCAATGAAAGGAGTAAGCTTCATGGCAATAGAGAATCTGCCCGTTGAACAAAACGCTTATAAGCAGGAATTGACAAGGGCTTTAAGCTTAAAGGATCTTTTGATCTACGGGATGGTCTTTATGGTTCCAATTTCTCCAATGGTCGTATATGGAGTGGTTGCCCAGCAAAGTGGTGGGATGGTCCCACTCGTTTATTTAGTTGGAATCATTGCAATGCTTTTTACGGCTCTGAGCTATCGGGAAATGAGCAAGAAGTTCCCAATTGCAGGTTCCGTTTATTCTTATGTTCAAAGAGGTCTAAATCCACATATTGGATTTATTGCAGGTTGGATGATCCTTGCAGATTACTTGATTATCCCTGCGCAGTTGTATGCTTTTTCCGCAATCTGGGTCCACGGTCTCATCCCTCAAGTTCCAAACTGGGTATGGGTAATTTTGTTTGCGGTTGTTATTACACTTATCAATATACGCGGGATCAAGATCATGAATGGTGCAAACTGGATCCTTTTATGTATTGAGATCGCTGTTTTAGTTCTCTTTATCATTTTTGCATCACGATATGTGTTCTTCCTACATCATGGAGTCGGCGGATTGTCATTGCAGCCCTTCTATCAACCTGGAAAAGTAAATGCAGGATTCATCGCATCTGCCACATCGATTGCAGCGCTAAGTTTCCTTGGGTTCGACGGAATTAGTACTCTTTCTGAAGAGGCTAAACGCCCAACAAAGGATATTGGCAATGCCACAATACTTGCGCTGATTATCCTGGGAATCATTTTTATGCTGCAAACCTACCTGGCCGCTTTGGTGCATCCAAACTTCCACAATTTAGACCCTAACCTTGGCTTCTTTCAATTGGCACGTCAAGCAGGTGGAAGGTTTCTTTACGACTTCATACTAATTGCCAACATCCTTGCAGCAGGCATTGCGAATACTCTTGTTGCTCAATCCGCAGTTTCACGCATTTTGTATTCCATGGGTCGAGACAGGCTGATTCCATTCTCTGCATTCCTGTCAAAAATTGATTCTCGTACGAAGACGCCGGTAAATTCCACTTTGCTGGTAGCTGTAATTTCGGTAATTTTGGCTCTTACTGTATCGGCGGATGACCTGATTCGATTTATTAATTTTGGAGCGCTCACTTCATTTATGTTGCTCAACATAACAGTGTTCGTTTACTTCTATATTCGTCAGCGGCAGTTTAAGCGGTTTATCAGATATCTTTTATTTCCACTTTTGGGGTTTGTCATTATCGGATATGTGTGGACAGGATTTGACAGGCCAACATTTATCTTTGGATTTTCCTGGTTAATTATTGGTATTGTACTCGAAGCCATAAAGACAAACTTCTACAGGAAGGTTCCCGCATCGCTTGAGGGAATATAGGATTCTGAGAAATAAGTTGAATAGATTTAAGTTTTGTATGCAATTCGATTGATTTCTGCCTCTTGCCCAGCGCTTTAGGTTCTAAAGTGCTGGGCTTTTCTTTGGCGGCTTCCGAATCGAAAAAGAGCAAAGCTATTCAAACCACTCGCACATCAATTACGCGATCCGTTTAAATAATCACCCTTCCTTTTGAGGACTTTTTCAATTATTGTCCACTACTATTCTGAACGGGTGGAATGTTATTTGAAAACCCAACCGTTAATCCCTGTACCAAGTGATAAACGTCTGGACTGCCGAGACCTGTTGCCGGATCCCAATTTGCTCCTGTTTGATATCCATTCGATCCCGTCGTCACATCATGGAAAGCCAAATGATATTTTGATGAATTTCCAATTTGGTACAACATCGGATTAATAAAGCCAAGTGGCTTTCCGTTTACCTGATTTGCTAATGCAATAAATGCTGCCCACGCAGGACCAGTCGCGCTATCTCCTCCAATTGGCAAAACCTTTCCATTAAATACAAGCCTTAATGCGGTTTGAGGGTCTGCGTCAAAGGATGCATCAGGCACACCCCTCATCTTTTCAGAAGCTAAGATTCCACTGTTTTCTTGCCAACTTGGACGTTGAAATACCGTACTATACCCGCCGCCTGCTAGCGACCAAGCAGCTTCACTTGAATAAGTCCCGTCCTTATTGACATTCAAAGTTGTTCCGCTCAAAGTGGTTACCCAAGGACTTGACGCCGGAAAGTTTACATTCAGTGCATTAGGTAATGAGTGCCATGGTGACGGGTTCCCAGGATTATTACTTACATCTGCTGCACCCCAGTCTCCAGCACCTTTTAGAATTGTTATTCCAATGTTAGCCATGCTCTGCAA
>JAKADF010000268.1 GCA_021820805.1 Bacillota bacterium | reverse complement strand
GAGCCGCCAATTCGAATGACGACTCCGCTGGCAAGGCCTGCAAGGACGCCGCCGTAAAGGCCAAGTAAAAGCGGATCGGCTGGCGTAGAAAAATGGATATGTAATAGATCCGTAAAAAGAGAGAATCCAACAATTGCAATGCCCGTTAAACCGACAAATTTTTTGCCTAAATACTTGTATCCTAGAATGAATAGCGGAATGTTGAAAATAAAGTACAAAGTACCGATTCCAAGAAATCGCAGGAAGTGATTTATAACCTGAGCAAGACCGGTAATGCCGCCTGACAAGATATGTGCAGGCACGAGGAAATTATTAACTGAAATTGAACCAAGCACATCTCCAATGAGAACTATCGCGACTCGCCAAAGAATATCGAGCGCGGGATGAGCTTGCAATTGTTTTCGGTTCATTTTCTCCATTTTTTTCGTCCCTTCAAAGCATTCATCGTGTATAGTGTAACCTACTTGTACAGATTGCTCGCAAAAGATTCGACAATTTGCAGGTGTATACTATGGTTAAATAGAAGTTTGCGGTATTTTGGATGAAGATACACGGAGGATAAATCTGTGGCGACAAAGCATGAGCAAATACTCGAACATATCGAATCACTCCCGGTTGGAACGCGGATTTCAGTTCGTGGGATTGCAAGGGATTTGCAGGTTAGTGAAGGAACAGCTTACCGTGCAATTAAAGATGCAGAAATACAAGGCTTTGTAAGTGCAATTGACCGAATTGGAACCGTCCGAATTGAGAAAAAGCTCCCTAAGCAAATTGAACGTCTTACATTTGCAGAAGTAGTGAACATTGTTGAAGGAACTGTTCTCGGCGGCAGAGGCGGCCTGCATAAAACATTGCAGAAATTTGTAATTGGAGCGATGGAAGTTAGTGAAATTGTTCGCTATATCGATCCTGATAGTTTAATGATAGTTGGCAATCGTGAACAGGTCCAAAAAATGTCCCTTGAACATGGGGCTGCCGTTCTCATTACTGGTGGATTTGGAGTTTCCAAGGTAGTTGAGCGTCTAGCAAATGAAAAAGAATTGCCTCTTATATCTTGCAGTTATGACACGTTTACTACGGCAACACTTATCAACCGTGCGATTTACGACCGTTTAATCAAAAAGGAAATTTTGTTCGTTGAAGATGTTGTATCTAATCAACAATTGGCTGCTTTAAACAAGGAGAAAACTGTCCGTGATTACTTTGATATGGTAGAACGCACTGGGCACTCACGGATGCCGGTTGTTGACGAAAACGGGAAACTAGTTGGTGTTGTTACGGCTAGGGATGTGGCAGACGCAAACGGGCAAGATTCAGTAGAATCTTATATGTCTAAACAGCCTGTGACTGTATCACTAAAAACAACAATCGCTTCGGCTGCGCATCGCATGGTGTGGGAAGGAATTGAAATGCTCCCTGTCACCCATAACCGAAAAGTTGTTGGCGTTTTGAGTCGACAAGATGTTTTAAAAGCATTACAAGTGATGAACAGACAGCCTCAGATGGGTGAGACACTTGAAGACGCGGCTGTTCAGGGATTCGAAACGGTTGAGACGGGCAGCAATTATGTGTTGATACGCGGTGAGGTTACCCCTCAGATGACAGGAGGCGTTGGAACTGTCGGAAGCGGCACACTCACAACTTTGATTCAACATGCAGCAACTCGCTGTTTGCAAAAACGTCGTCATGTGGATATGGTTGTTGAAAACTTATCTTTATATCTTCTTAAACCAATATCGATTGATTCAATCATAGAACTCCATGCCAGGATTCTCGACTTTGGCAGACGTTTTGCAAAAATTGAGGTGGAAATCATAGAAGGACAGGAACTAAGTGCAAAGGCAATATTGACCACACAAGTTTTGGAGAGGTGATTCTGTGTGTTTGATTTCGTGCACTTACATGTGCACAGCGCATACTCACTCCGGGAAGGCGCGCTTACAGTAGAAGAAGTAGTTCATCTAGCCAAAGCGAATGATATGCGGGCGGTTGCACTTACGGATACGAATGCGCTCTATGGAGCCATTTCGTTCTATAAAGCAGCAAAAAAAGCTGGCATAAAACCTATAATAGGTGTGCAGTTATCTGTGTGCAGGGACGGGGACCAGGAACTTTTGGATAATGGGCGCAAAGGGTTAGGTGCAACTCCTGTGGACACGGCTGTACTACTGGCGAAAAATTTAGACGGGTATGAGTCACTTGTCACACTTGTGACTTTAGCACGTGAAAAACAACATCGACCTTATGTAACATTTAGCGAATTAGCTGCACATACAACTCATACATTTGTCCTTGTCGGCGGTGGAGAATCATATCTGCTTAAGCTGTTTGCCAATCGGCAAACAAGCGTAGCGAACACGTGGATTGGTACGTGGCTGAATGCTTGCCCAAGCGGAAATTTGTACATAGACGTACAAGATCATAAAGTTCCTGAAGAACGAACTGGTTTGCCGGCAATCGTTAAAGCAGCGAGAGCGAATGAAATACCGCTTGTCGCGACGAATGACGCACATTACAAAGCGAAGGAAGATGCAGATGTGCAACGTGTGCTTGCTGGGCTTGAAGGTGGCACTGGTGCAATTCTTCGCTCAGATTTATATGGTTTTGCAAGCAAAGAGGATATGTCAATAAAGTTTGGGAATTTCCCTGAGGCACTTGAAAATACGCTTGTAATTGCAGATGCGTGTAATCTGGAATTGCCGATTGGCCAAACACTTTTGCCGAAATATAAGACTCAAAATGATGAGCCGTCAGAAGAGGTGTTGCGAAAAGCAGCAATTGTTGGAGTTGAAAAACGTTATGGCCATGTTACATCTGAAATTGAGAAACGCCTTGATTATGAACTTGGTATTATCAATCAACTTGGTTTTGCCGATTATTTTCTTATAGTTGCTGATTTCATTCGCTTTGCACATAAAAAAGGAATTTCGACTGGTCCAGGTCGCGGTTCTGCCGCAGGCAGTCTGGTTGCTTATGCGCTTCGAATTACGGATGTTGATCCTGTTCAAAACCATCTCTTGTTCGAACGGTTTTTGAACCCTGAGCGCATTTCTTGGCCTGATATTGATACAGACTTCGAGTTTGAAAGAAGAGGAGAAGTCATTCAATATGTAAAAGAACGATACGGAAAAGAGTATGTTGCACAAATCGGCACATTTGGGACACTCGCAGCGAGAGCAGCAATCCGAGATGCAGGGCGGGTACTTCAAACGGATCCTTTACTTGTAGATCGAATCGCCAAGATGGTACCAACCTATCCAGGCGTTACACTGGAGCGAGTGTGGAATGAAGTCGCAGGGATTCGGGAACTTACAGCGAATAATCATCATGCAAAAACCGTGTGGGATATTGCATGCAAAATAGAAGGTTTTCCTCGACATACATCTGTGCATGCCGCTGGTGTTGTCATTTCACCCATTCCACTAAGGCGTATTGTCCCAGTTGAACTGGGCTCAGATGGTATGAGCGTTACACAGTACCCAATGGAGGATATTGAAAGTCTCGGTCTTATTAAGATGGACTTTTTAGGCCTTAAAACCCTGACCTTAATTGATGAATGTGTGAGCAGCATCGAGGGCCGGACAAAAGAGCGGATTGATTTGCGAAGAATCTCACCAAATGACCCGGCAACATTTAAAATGTTATCAAAAGGTGAAACGCTTGGCTGTTTCCAACTTGAGTCAAGTGGTATGCGTCGAGTGCTGAGAGATTTAAAACCAACACATTTGGAAGACATTATTGCTGTCAATGCACTTTATCGCCCTGGTCCAATGGAAAACATTCCTTCATTTATTGCGGCGAAACATGGCAAGCAGAATGTGATCTATCCGCATCCGGACCTTAAACCTATTCTAGAGGATACGTATGGTGTAATTGTTTACCAAGAACAAATTATGCAAATTGCATCGATGATGGCAGGATTCACTTTGGGTCAGGCTGATTTGTTAAGGCGGGCAGTAAGTAAGAAAAAAAGGGATATTCTTGACGCAGAGCGCGGACGATTTGTGGCTGGTTGTCTTGCAAAAGGGTACACTGCTGACACGGCGAATGATGTATATGACTTAATTGTTCGCTTTGCGGATTATGGGTTCAACAGGTCGCATGCTGCTGCATACGCTGTTTTAGCGTATCGAACCTCTTATCTTCGGGCGAATTACTTGCCGGACTTTTTAGCCTCATTGTTAACGCTTAGTATGGGCTCTTCTGACAAGATTTCTGAGTATGTTCGGGACGCGAAACGCCATGGAATTCGCGTGCTGCCACCCTCCATTACGTCTAGCGTTCGCGGGTTTGTAGTAGAGTCAGATACGGTGATTCGAACTGGGCTCTTATCAATTAAAGGGGTTGGCGAGGCAGCTGTAGAAGCTATTCTCTCTGAGAGGGCAGAAGGTCAGTTCACATCCTTGGTAGATTTTTTAAAGAGAGTAAACAGCCGAGTTTGCAATCGTAAAGTTGTTGAGGGTTTACTGCAAGCAGATGCCTTCTCTGATTTCCTTCCCCAAAAAATCAGCAAGGAAGCAGCTATGCAAATACTGACTTTGGCGTACACGGAAGCTGAAGAACACAAACAGTTTGCTGGACTTGGCCTGCTTCTTGATGAATCGTTGATGAGGGATGAAGTGTCAACTGAGCCAGAGTCAGAGTCACAAGTGCTGTATATTCGCTACCCTGGGGGAAAACAAGGGAAAGATATGCTGACTCAAGTCAAACAAGTTTTGTTGATGGAAAAAGGTACTGTTTCAGTTGCATTATTTGACGCATCCACACGCAGGACTCGGATTTTAGGTGAAAAGTTTCTTGTTTCGATTACACCAGAGCTTATAGCTTCTCTGGAGGAAATTGTTGGTATTGGTAATGCCAAAATTGGAAAGAAACAAAGTAAGCCGAGTGTCTAATTTGAAATGCACAGGAAATGTTTTGTTCACACACCAGCGAGATTTGCTCGGGGGAATGAAAATGAATGGTATCATAATTAATGAACTGAAAAAGCGCGGCGTCGAGGTTTCGGACATTGCAGATGTTGTTCTTCAACTTCAACTGAAGTACCACCCGGATTTAACTCTTGAGGAATGTAGGCAAAGTGTTGAAAAAGTGCTTGAAAAGCGCGAAGTCCAACATGCAATATTTACAGGCATTGCTCTTGATGAATTGGCAGAGAAAAAGCTGCTGCCAGAGCCGCTCCAAAGTATAATGGAGCAAGATGAACCACTCTACGGGGTAGATGAAATTCTCGCTTTATCTGTTACAAATGTATATGGTTCTATTGGATTAACGAATTTTGGTTATCTCGATAAAATGAAACTTGGAATTATTGGGAAGTTGAACAACCATGACACAGAGATTCATGTGTTTTTGGATGACTTAGTTGCCAGTGTCGCCGCAGCTGCTGCAGCTCGAATCGCGCATCAACACCGCACAGAGTCTTATGATGATGTATAATGCAACATGAGAATTTTGCAGGGTGACAAAACCGACGTTCAAGTCCATTTAATAAAAGTGAGTG
>JAKADF010000267.1 GCA_021820805.1 Bacillota bacterium | reverse complement strand
CCCCAGACCAATTTGAGCGGTTATACTATCGCTCGAAAGCGGCCTGAGGAAAGGGCAACCGGACAAATTCAGACTGTCTACTCTATTGACACAGTACCATTTTGTGCCCTATTTCCGCCGGGGCGGCAAGGGCCCTCGCAGCTTTGCACTCATTTCGTACCTTATCCCCACCAAGCCCTCAAGATAATATTCCAAAAAACAAACCCATAGGTTAATAAAGGAAATAATACCTAAACAATGAATTTTTATTCACAAAAACGTATCATCAATTATTTCAGCTCCAGAATATAAAATCTGCACTATATGCACAGTTAATTAGCATTTAGTAAGCGTTTTCTTGAACTTTTTGTCTAAAAATAATGAATAAAATCAATTTTCATGATCTAGATCAAGGAATCGAGTAACTCGCACTGTTTACAATCATTCCAATCAAGTCTTATTCCGATAAAGGAGGTTCAGAACGAAGCAGTTGAAATGAATTTATATACTATGCCATTTAAGGCATCAAATTTTCGAGGATACCAGAACCCCATAACTCGTCGCTCTCTTCTCTACGATTTGCATACGTGACGATATACGCACCTATCATACTGAATAAATTTATCAAAAATCGAAATCTGAACAGTAAAACTATTTTATGGACTTTAGTCGTTTTATTCATATTATTCATTTTTATCTTTCGTACTTTAACGCGATATTGGGAAAAAGAGAGTGATATGCATGGACTTAAATGCGCTCACAATGCAAGTTGGCCGTGAACACGATGCCTGTGGCATTTACGCAGAGTTAAATAAATCAGAGGCGGCAAGCCGCAAACCAATCGAAGCAGGTATTCAGGCACTAAAGGCCATGCGTCACCGTGCTGGTTATGTGGGAGAAGAAGGAGATGGATGCGGCCTCCTGTTAGATTTGCCGCGAGAACTTTGGAAATCACGATTACAGGATGCTTCATTAAACGAGAGTATCATCGATAAGGAAGGATTCTTTATCGGACATTTCCTTTTACAACGTGGAAAGTACGAAGAAACTTGGCCTCTGATTGAAAAAACACTTAATTCAAAAGGGCTCAAAGTTCTCCTAAGCCGTAAAGACGTCGTTTTACATTCTGCACTTTTACAGCAAGGCCGCCGCGAAAATCCCGTATTTGTTCAGGTGGCTGGTGTTGTATCAGATGAATCGAATGGGCCGGGGGAACTAGATGGTGCACTGTTTAGAGCTGAGCAACAAATTGAAGAAATCCAATCTGCTCATGTTGCATCACTTAGCAGACACACGGTCGTTTACAAAGTAGTTGGTGATGAGAATACTTTATACAACTATTATCCGGACTTGAAAGATGTTAGATGCAAAACACGTTTTGTGCTAGCCCATACTCGTTATTCTACGAATACGACAACAAAGTTCAGCCGGGTTCAACCTTTTGGACTGCTCGGTCACAATGGGGAAATCAACACCATAGCTCGTTTTTATACTGAAGCAAGCATGCTTGGGATTAAAATTGATCCGAATTTCAGTGATTCTCAAATCGTCGACAAGGGGCTTCACGCCCTCGTGTCAGAACATGGTTGGTCGCTTTTTGAAGCTGTGGAACTCTTATTTCCGCCAATTGTTCATGAAATTAAGCAGATGCCTGAAGAGTTATCAGACATGTACATGTTTTTCCGCTCTCTTTGGGGGCCATTTTCCCAGGGCCCTGCAGCACTTATGATTCGATATGGGGACGAGGCGGTTTTCTCTGTTGATGCCTTGGGGCTTAGGCCGATGTGGCTGGTCGAAACCGAATCCGCATACTGCTTCACATCAGAGCCAGGAATTATTCCTGCAGAAGAATGGCTGCAAGATGCAAAGCCGCTCTCGCCTGGCGAAAAAATTGGTGCCAAGTGGCTAAAAAACGAAAATGGCCAGGGTAAGAATCTGAAATTGTTTGATTACAGTGAATTGCAAAAAGAAGTCCTTGATTTGGCATCATCACGCTACCAATTTCACGGCGAACACCGTAACCTCCATTTCGCGATATCTTATCGTGAAAAGAAGGACGTCCGTCATCCAGCACGTGATACCAAACCATTTGCAATTCGTGCAGCAGCATTTGGATTTCGAAACTATGACTATCAGTTAATGGATGCTGAAATACGGCTTGGTGCAGAGCCAATTCAATCTCTTGGGTATGATGGACCGATTGCGGCTTTGTCCCCCGAGATGGGACTGCTTCCAGATTATCTTCAAGAAACGGTTGCAGTTGTGACAAACCCTGCAATTGACCGTGAGCGTGAAATTGAGCATTTTAGTACACGTACAATTCTTGGTCGGCGCCCTTCGTTCGCTGGTTTGTATACAGACGCACTGCGAATTGAAGTTGCTTCCCCAATACTGCTTGAGGAACTGCCGGAAGGGCTTGAAATTGCGCGCGATGAAATCGAGGGAATCGCGCATCGCCAAGGGACTTTGCTCTACGAGGATGCTCTTGAGCTTTTACGAACAAGTCCGCATGGAACGGTCGAAATTTTATTGCATCGCAAAGAAGGAGAATCTATTCCAACGGCACTTGACCGTTTCCAGATGCAAGCCCTTGAAGCTGTTCAAGCAGGGGCACATGTGATTGTTCTTGACGACCGCCGTCAGTTTATGAGGGGAACTCATATTGATCCATACCTTGCTGCCGCCGCCGTGCACCATGCTCTTTTACGTCCAGCTTCTACACAGGGAGGAGAACATTTACGCAGGAGATCTAGTCTTGTGCTCCGAAGCGGCGGGATAAGAAACCTCCACGATATTGCTTGCGCCCTTGGTATCGGAGCAGATGCTGTTGTTCCTTATATGATGTGGGAACGGGCAGGGTCCATCGGTGGAGTTCCGGCAGTTGAAAACTTGTATATGGCACTTACCAAAGGACTTGAAAAAGTTATTTCTACACTTGGAATTCACGAAATTCGCGGATATGAACGTCTATTTGGAGCAATCGGTGTAACAGATGAGATTGCAAATTGGCTCGGTGTACCGGCATTTTGCGGCAATGAAACAGTCGGGTATTCCATTTCAAAGATGGAGGAAGAATCTGTTAAGCGCCAAGCTATTTACCAGGCAGAGACTGAAAAGGAAGTGAAGCTCACAAAGGCACGCTCCTATTTCCCAAATGTCTGCAAGACCGCGGCTGCAGTTGCACACGGGAAGTTAGGGTACGACAAATTCCTGACTGTCCTTCTGTCTCTTGAAAGCAAAAATCCAATTAACCTGCGGCACGCTCTGTCACTTAAAGACACTGGGGTAAATCCGGCGACAGATGCGTCCGAGGTAAGTGCACAGAGTGTGGATTCGACGATTGATGGTCACTCCTATCCATTTGTTATCAGCTCAATGTCGTTTGGGGCACAAGGAGAAACCTCATACCGTGCTTACGCGGAAGCAGCTTATCGGTTAAACATTGTCGGTTTGAATGGTGAGGGGGGCGAAATTAAAGATCTTCTTGGCAAATATCCAAAGAACCGCGGCCGTGAAATTGCATCAGGAAGATTTGGCGTGAATGCAGAATTATGTAGTGACGCTTATGTCCTTGAGATTAAAATCGGCCAAGGCGCAAAACCGGGCGAAGGCGGACACCTTCCTGGATCGAAGGTAACAGCACAAGTAGCAGCCGCTAGAAATGCATCACAAGGTGTCGATTTAATCTCTCCGTCCAACAATCACGATATTTATTCAATCGAAGACCTGGCACAGGTTGTCTACGAGCTCAAGCAGGTAAATCCGCATGCAAAAGTTGCAGTAAAGGTTCCAGTCGTACCGAATATTGGTACAATCTCGGTCGGGATCGCCAAAGCAGGCGCTGATATCGTAGAACTAAGCGGATTCGATGGAGGCACTGGCGCAGCGAGATCACATGCCATCCGCCACGTTGGTTTGCCAATCGAAATCGGCATTAAACTTGCCCATGATGCACTCTGTGAAGCAGGGCTGCGTAACTTTGTGGAAATTTGGGCAGATGGAGGCATGAAGTCAGGGCTTGATGTAATCAAAGGTATTCTTCTTGGCGCTAACCGAGTCGGTTTTGCAACAATGGCGATTGCTGCAATTGGCTGCACAGAATGCAAAATGTGCAAGCATCGCGAGGTTTGCAGCATGTTCAATGAAACAGGTGAATGCGAAAACGAAGCGGAATGCTCGACGGAGGATACCCATATGCTCCATGATTTCGAGGGTTCAGTGGCTAATCTCGAACGCTTCTTTACTGCGGTCGGTAAGCATGTGCAGGAACTAACAGCTAAGCTTGGCGCAAAACGCACGCAGGATTTAGTCGGCAGACGTGATTTACTAACTCAGGTTCTCGCTAAAGAATCCCTTGATTTAAGCTGGCTGCTTCACATTGATGCGGCATTTGCAGGCAAGGGATCGGCAATTACGGTACGCGAGGTGATAGAGGAAGTCGGGAGTGTGGTTTCAACTGTTGAGGATATCGCTTTAGCAACAGGGACATATGGTGCGAGAGCCACATCCGCAAATGGATTTGCTGCTGCAAAAGACTATGAAATACACGCTGTGCCACGTGCGTTAGGTGTTCGAGAAAGCGGACGGCACGTCCGTAATCGCCGAACCTCAGACGACAAAGACGGTAAAACCAAAACCATCGAAATATATTCCGTAGCAGGCGCGGGATTTGCAGCTTATCATTCAGTTGGAATGACCAGTATTGCTCACGGCGGTGCACAAGATGGTGTCGGGAAAACTGCATTTGGCGGAAAAATCGTTGTTTTAAAAGCACGAAACCGAAAAGGCGCCATGGTTGGCGGATCGGTTGGAAAGAGCCTCGCATATGGAGCGCAGCATGGCCTGTTCATTATCCAAGGCAATGCGGATGCACGTGCAGGGATTCGGCTTTCTGGTGCAGATGTGATTATCGGCGGTGAAATTGACGGTGATATTCGGAATAACTCCTTTATCGGATCGCGTTCGAACATCAAAGGCTTTGCGTTCGAATATATGACAGCTGGCCGTGCCGTTGTTCTTGGCGACCCCGGCCCGTGGATATGCTCCGGTATGACTGGCGGAAGAGTGTATTTGCGTTACTTGCCTGAAGCAGGCCTGACAGATGAAGCGCTACGCCGTCGGCTGGCAAAAGGAGCAAAGGTTTCACTTCAATACCTAGATGTAAACGGCGTGGCAGATGTTCAAGAATTGTTGCAAGCTTATCAGACAGAACTGCGCAGAAGCGGTCAAACAAGCACGGCTAAGGCACTTCAAAAGCTAATTGTGAATCCAATGGAACATTTCCTGATGGTCATTCCGAATGCTACGATAATGGACCAGGAATATTTCACAGAGTAGCTGACAAAAGGAGCAAAAGTGGCTTATCGTTAGTTTAGAGACAAGTTAAGTCACCAAAGCAGATAGAATCTATTGCAACTATAAAAAACGTGTGTCATGAGAAGGGGAATCTCGAATGTACGATAAAATCCGGGAGCTTTTGGAAACCAATCGGATTGTAACGTTCGTGATGCCCGGAGAAGAGGCATCATT
>JAKADF010000266.1 GCA_021820805.1 Bacillota bacterium | reverse complement strand
CGGCTTTTTTAATGTTCCGTCCAAAACCCATACACTTGCATTCGACATTATGCACTCATATCCCTTGTTAGTAAGGAATTCTCATTCATTCAGCAGTCCCTAATTAAGTCATTACATTTCTGTGGAGGAAGAAAGAATGTTAGTCGCATTGGGATTTGTTTCATTTCCGAAAATATTTTTTATACTGCTAGTGGTTTCTGTTTTTAGCGGGGTTATTATATTAATTCCTAAAATTCCTTTGAATTTTGTTCGTTTTCACATTGGAATCATTTCGTTGCCTACAATAGCTGCCCTGCTGGCGTTGATCTTTAATCATGGAAGTGTAACTTTTGGCCCTTGGCGTTTTAATTCTTTATCATGGTTACTCTCGGCATTCGTCCTAACCATTGGATTAATTGTACAGCGCTATTGCCTTCGCTATTTACTCGGTGACCGAACATATCGTAAGTACTTCGCACTCATTACGATCACTACGGTTGCTGATGCTATTGCTTGGCTGAGTGATGACCTACGTTGGTTATTGATTTGCTGGGGCATTACTCTGATAGGACTGACATTGATCATACGGTTAAGAAAAGAATGGAGGGTAGCGAGATACGCCGCAACGATCACTGGTCGCTTATTTGCGCTTAGTTGGCTTATCTTGTTAGGAGCAATAATTTGGGTAGCAAAAGTCACGGGACACTGGCGTTTGTCACTTATACTTACTCAAAACAGTTTGGCACAATTTGATTCGTATGAGAGAACCTGTATAGGTTTACTGCTTGTAATCGCAGTGGTAATTCCGGCTGCACAGTGGCCTTTCCACCGCTGGCTTTTAGACTCAGTCGTTGCTCCAACACCTATTTCAGCAGTCATGCATGCAGGTATAGTGAACGCAGGCAGTATTATTTTGACTCGATTCGCCCCTCTCTTTAATAGCACCACAGCGCACATGATTCTATTTATTCTATCTTGCATTTCAGTTTTGATGGGAACTGGAATGATGCTGGTACAGGTTGACTATAAACGGCAATTGGTAGGTTCTACGATAGCACAGATGGGGTTTATGCTCATCCAGTGTGCATTAGGTGCCTATGGAGCAGCCGTTGTGCACGCTGTGTTGCATGGCCTATTCAAAGCAACACTATTCTTACAGGCTGGTTTTGTTCGCCATACCGAACCAGATCCTCGAATACCACAACGTCCTTCATGGATATGGATGCTTGCTGGTGGTGCGTTGGGTCTTGAGGTTGGGGTAAGTTTTTGGCTCGCTTCTTCTAAAGGGGTGTATCAATTAATAAGCGCCCTAATCTTAGGATGGGCCGTTTCATTTGCTTGGATGCATCTTGTAGCTTTTGGCCGTGGGCGCACTGGACTTATTTCAGGGCTTTTCATATTTGTTGGAGCTACAATTGCATTTCGTTTCATTCAAGTCACCTTTGATGGACTGTTACATGAAACGGTACATGTGGGAATGCAGCTGCCAATGACGACAGGTGTTTTGTTCTTATTTGTCTTGTTAATCGCTAGTACAGCAGGTGCATGGTTTGTCCGTTGTCCGTTGTCAACTGTCTATACGGTCATTTATCTTTGGCTCGTACATTGGAGTGAACCTAAAAATGATTCAGTTGAAATCCATCCAAAGTATCTGATTCGATCCTTGTCCGGGAGGTAATGTATAGTGAGCCAAACATTAACATTAGCCCAAACATCCCACTTAAAAAAGCAGACTGCTTATTTTGAACATGAAATTAATGATTTAGTGAAATCTGCAAGCGAAGTCATAGCGCCACTCGGGCCAATATATTCATTTGCAGCCCGCCACCCTTGGATGGGGCTTGAGTATCAATCATTTGAGCAGGTAGCTCGACAGTTCGAATCTACCTGTGATGTAGATATATACCCTAATCGTTTTATGATTCAGACTGCATTAAATAAGGGTGATATTTCATTGCGTCTTTTGGAAATATCGTTTAAGCAGTGGCTTGAATCACAATCTCTTAAACTGTCGCGGGAGGCTGCGGAGCAGTTTTGCCGCAATGCCCTTTTAAAGAATGATCCTTCTGTTGAGCTATTAGATTCTCCTGAGGTAAAGGCAATAACAAAGAGACTAAGCCAATTTAAGATTCAGGGTACTCAAAAACGTACTGTACTAACCTACAGTCAGCGTTTGGAACGGCTTGGCCATAAGGAGGTGGTGAATGAACTTAACCGACATATCATCAAATGGTGCAAGTTGTTCTTGGACGAGTCCCAAGCCGTTTGGTCTATGCCATATCGAGATAAAGGCTTTTATCGTGCATGGCAAAGACTTGTCCAGTTAGACCCAGCACTTAAACGTGATGTTCGAAAGCAACTCATTGATTTGCCGAACGTTCCAAAGTATGCATTATGTAAAGTATTAACAGAGCTAAACATTCCGTATCCAGAGATTAAAGGCTACCTTGAATCTCACTTGCTTGCCTTACCGGGCTGGGCAGGAACCATGCTTTGGCGTTCACAGCAGTATATTCAGGGTAGTTCACTGCTAATTGAATACTTAGCTGTTCGAATTGCAATGGAATGGGTCTTAACCAAACCATATTTGCCCTTGTCAGAAAAAAAGTTTAGCGAGCAAGGACATCTAGAATTGCTGGTTGCCTCCTGTGTTGAATGGGGAGATTTACCGCTGAGCACATGGCTACAGTCACCGTACACGGAACTAAAGTCACGTTTAACGCTTGCTCACCGTTTTGACAGGATCGTCCGTAAACGTCTTTGGCTAGAAGCCTGGGAAAAGACATATGAAGAGCAATTAATCAAGATAATTTCGCCAAAACCATACGCAGGTACAGAAAACGAACAAGCTGCATTGGCGCAATTTGTATTTTGTATTGACACACGCTCGGAAGCTTTTCGTCGTGGGTTGGAGGAATTAGGCCCATTTGAGACGTTTGGCACTGCAGGTTTTTTTGGATTACCGATTGAATCGAGCGAACTTGGCAGTCAACACAGCCATAATTCTTTGCCGATAATGTTTAAACCGAAGTTTAAAGTAAAAGAGTTATCGCCTGAACACGAGATTGATTCATACCTGCAACGAAAGTACGCGGCCAATTTGCTAAGTTGTACATTTCATGCCATGAAACACAATTTGATGGCTAGCTTATTGCTTCCGGAAATTAGTGGGCCGTGGCTGGGTTTGAAAACACTAGCACGTAGTTTTGCCCCACGAAAGGTAGGGTATCTTTTCCACAAATTCCGGGAAGCTTGGCTACAAAAGCCTTGTTCCGAACTTTCACTGGATCTCGTGTCAGATTCCGACACGGAGATACCAATCGGATTTTCCGAGAAGGAAAAGATTTATTATGTGCGGCAATCTCTAAAGGTGATGGGACTTACTGATCATTTCGCTCCATTGGTAGTTATTTGCGGTCATGCAAGCCATAGCACGAACAATCCCTACGCTTCTTCACTAGACTGTGGTGCGTGTGGAGGGGCATCAAGTGGATTCAATGCGCGAGTGCTGGCAACCTTATGTAATTCTCAGCAAGTACAACGGGCACTGATGGCAGAAGGAATCTCGATTCCGAACGATACAGTTTTTGTGGCTGCTGAACATAATACATCGTTGGATGAACTGCATTGGATTTATGTTCCAGAACTCTCAAAGGCGGCACAAGGAGCTTTTAACCAAGCCCAAGCAATAATACCAAAGGTTTGTAAGGGAGTAAGTACTGAACGAGTCCAGCAATTATCAAGTACAAGATTGCATTGCAAAAATCCAAATGTTGAGGCAAGGTGTCGTGCTGAAGATTGGAGTGAGGTACGCCCAGAATGGGGATTGGCTCGTAACGCCTCTTTCATTATCGGAAAACGCGAGCTTACCCAAAGGTGCAATTTGGATGGAAGAGTTTTTCTTCAAACCTATAACTGGAAGAAGGATCCCGATGGCACCCTTCTTTCTAGCATTATTACTGGACCGGGAACCGTCGCTCAGTGGATTAACTTACAATACTACGCGTCTACCGTAGCGCCGCACTATTATGGCAGTGGGAATAAGGCTACTCAAACTGTGACAGCTGGCTTAGGGGTTATGCAGGGGAACGCAAGCGATCTACTGCCCGGACTCCCCTGGCAGTCTGTAATGAAATCGGACGGGGAGGTTTACCATGAGCCGTTACGGTTATTGGTAGTCGTTCAAGCACCCAGAGAGTATATAAAGAAGTTGTTGGATCATGTTCCAGAATTCCGTCAAAAAGTTTGCAATGGTTGGATTCGGCTTGCATCTATCGATTCTGATGGCGAATGGACAAGTTGGTCTTAACTCTTTTTGTATCGTAGTCCAGTATAAAAATTCCCTGTTAATCAATAGAAAGAAGGAGAGAAATCTATGGGAAAGTCAAAAGGAATGCTAGAAGCCGAAATAAGTAAGGCTTTGACGCAGTGGGAAAAAAACTATCTTGGAGTTGGTTCAATTTCCGTTAAGTCCGATATTTTACGGGATATGATCATTGTTACATTACATCGCATCTTAACTCCTGCTGAATATTCGTTGTGTAAGGATAAAGATGGCATGTTATCCGTAAAAAAGAACCGCAATGGTTTGGTTGAATCGGGTATTGAGGACTTAAAAGCAATTATTTTTTCTATTACCGGTGAAGAAGTTATGAGTTTCCACACCGATATTAGTACGCATACCGGGGAACGAGTTATGGTCTTTAAACTTTTAAATAATTTGGAAAACAAGTTGTGATAGAAACCTCCAGGACTTTTTCAAAGTCCAATCAAGGTTAATTTTTTACGGAACTTTACTATAGGAGTGAATGGAATGAATAAGAAAAAGGCTTTATTTGTGATCGGAATGGATTATAAATGGGAGGAAAAGTTATACCAGACGACTAACATTAGCCCAGAAAATATGCTGATCTTAAGAGTTTATGGCCCTGCGATTTTAGCACCTTATGGTGATCTGATGCGTACCATCATCCTTGCAGTTCATCAGGAGGACATTGACGAAATTTTTGTGGTCGGCACAAAAGATGATCGAGAGAATACCGTGGATATGCAAAATCTAGTTAACAGGATGTATGAGAACGAAGGATTAAAATCGCAAATTAAAGTAATGGATTATCTTTTTAAATATAGCACTCCTAAATTTCCTAAAGAAACAATACGCGAGTGGCTAGAAGGGGACGAAATCCAGGAAAGTGTTCAGAAAAGCATTCAGGTTATTCGGAAGCACCCACTAGTACCACCTTATGTTCGAGTTCAGGGATTGCTATTAAATGAAAAGAATGAGGAACTTGTAGCAGTCGAAGTATAATTTTTAAAACTGTTAGCATCGTTACGTTTCATTTTTCCCGGGTTGCCTAGCATAGTCTTATCGGCATGGACTAGATTTCCAATATACGCATTGTAACATTCACACATTATGGGGTAAGGTCGCATGCCCATCAAGCCAAGGAATCTAGCTCCCCCCATATCGATTAAAAATGTAAAGGGTAGCTAAAGTTTGAGTTCAATGGGCTTTTTAGCACAGCAAAATTTGAACTTCTTCCCACTTCCAC
>JAKADF010000265.1 GCA_021820805.1 Bacillota bacterium | reverse complement strand
TTGCAAACCGCAGTACTATGGATTGCGAAACTCGGCGGCTTCTTGGGACGTAAACATGATGGAAATCCGGGTCTGAAAGTCCTTTGGAAAGGGCTTCGTCGGCTTGAAGACTTAACCACTATGTGGGAGATTCTCCATCCAACATGACTTATGGGTAATGCTAAGTACTAAAGGCAGGGGATTTTCAGAATACGCATGACGCAACCGCCTACGTTGAGTTCCAAGGGTTCGGCCCAAGCCAAGTTGAAATGCTAGGCTAACGCACGTTTCAGAAGTTTTGCGTAACGTTTATGTTCCGGTTCTGAACATAACCACAATCTTCGCATCAATGCACACGCTCAGACAGTTTCTTGGAAACAATTTTCCCTCAATTCGAGCAAAATTGACTCGTGTTTTTGGACCGATGAGTATGACACGACGACCAACTTCTTCCGTTTGTACATGGTGTACTTTACGAGTTGAATCCAAGACGCATCAACGATGCTTTTGGCGAGGTGGTGATTTTTGACCATTCCCAGCACGATCAGATTTTCAAAGGCGATGAATCTATATTCATTGACGAGATTTCGATATATCTTGTGCGAACGATCCTTGCGTTGATTCGCGATATGTTCATGTAATCAAGCCAGTTCACGAATGAATTTGTGGCGGCGAGTAGAACCTTTTCTTCTTATGCGAAACTGCTCGTTGTTTGATGTGCGATTTCCGTTCGGGCTCTTGGAATAATTTGGGTGTTCGTAAAACTCTCCATCGGGCGTAATCGCAAGATGTTGATGCCAGGATCAATCCGACTGTTTCTTTGGATTATGGTAAGGTATTGGGCTACACTTCACACGACAAACGAGCGAACTTTCCATTTTTCACGATGATAGTACGTGTTAAGATTTTCTCCTGTGACTGACGATGGAGTTTGATTTTTACATCACCGATCTTCGTGAGTGTTAGCTTATTGCCGCTAATCGAATAGCCGCCTTGTGGCTACGTGAAAGAGTCAAATCGTCCTATGGATTTGAAACGCGGATAGCCTGGTGTTTCTCCTGCTCTTACACGTCGAAAGAAGGCTTGAAATGCTTTATCAAGTCGCTTTACCACATGCTGCAGCACCTGCGAATAAACTTGCTTCAATACCGAAATGTGCTTTTTATGCTCATTCAGCATATTTGCCTGATCATAGTTATCCACTATAGTCTTATTTGTTTCGTAGGCAAACCGCCGTTCGTCAAGCAGGCAATTGTAGAGCGGGCGACAGCGTTCTAAGGTGAACTGGATTTTCTCTTGTTGTTTATCGTTGGTAGGACCTGTACTTATACGTCTTTCTCATGAACTCACTGATATTTCTGCTCTTCTCTGTACCTCCTTGGGCTGTTTGATGACTTTGTGAATGTCGTATGGGATTGCACTTAATGAGAAGGTGAACATAGTCAGGCATAATTTCCATTTCAGCGATTTCGGCCTAAATTTCCGTTGCCTTTTTCAGAAACAATGTCGATGTTTTTAGTCTTGTCAACGGGTTCAACAAGTACTTTACGTCGATATTTCGGGTAAAAGACAGACATGGTACTTACAGTCGAATGAGATATAGTAGTTTGAATCGGCATCTCTACTCATGATGGATCACCACGTATAACGTAGCGCAAAACATTAGATATAATAGTGTTATCTATTATTTTGCACAAAAAATAGAGTTCGACAAAAGCGAGTTGCCTTATAACTATAGCAAAGGGCTTTGCGGCGCGTTTGATAAATGGAGAGTACGTTTTCATACGTTTTCAATAATATTTCAATAAACATTAGATATAATAACTGTAGCTTTGTTTCAAGCGTTATAAGTTAATGCAAAATCTACGTTCTACCGTTTATACGTATATTGAGGAGCCATTCCTGTAATGAATTAATTTGGAGTTTAAAATAAAAAGAGCGCCTCCTGTATGCTGGGTTCCGAATGGTCGACATTCATTCCCTAAATTAAGGAGGGCGCTCAACGTGAAGTATAAAATGCAACAGAAACAAAATCAACGGATTCAACAAATTACCGATTCTACCATCATTGTAGGAGCCGATATTGCAAAGCAAACGCATGTAGCGAGAGCCATTGATTTTCGCGGGATTGAGCTAGGCAAGGAATGCGTTTTTAGCAACGACGATGAGGGGCTGACGAAACTCGTAAGGTGGATGAAGGAGCTACAACGGCTGCACGGCAAGACGGATGTCGTCTTTGGCGTTGAGCCGACCGGACACTACTGGTTCCCGTTAGGTGCCTTCATGAAAGAGTTAGACGTGCGGTTCGTGCTTGTGAACCCACACCACGTCAACAAGAGCAAAGGGTTGGAGGATAACTCTCCCACGAAAAACGACTACAAGGATGCCAAGGTCATTGCGAATCTAGTGAAAGATGGCAAGTGCACCGAGCCCAAACTCCCGACGGGTGTCTATGCGGATTTACGAATCCTCATGAACTTGAGAGAGAAGGTCATGGTGAATCTATATCAAGTACAGCGACGGATACAGAACTGGCTCGACCGGTTCTTTCCGGAATACACCACAGTGTTTAAAGACTGGGAAGGCAAGGCATCTCTCATTACACTGCGTGAGTTTCCATTTCCGCAGGATCTTGTCTCGCTAGGCACCAGTGGGATTGTGAGCCAGTGGAAAAGTGGTGGTGTGAAACGGGCTGTTGGCATAAAACGAGCAAAACAACTTGTAACAACTGCTGAGAAGTCCATTGGTCTCAAAGAGGGGCTTACGGCTGCCGGGTTGGAACTAACGGCTCTACTGGAGCAATACGACTTGTTTTGTCGGCAGTGCGATGAAATCATGGCGAAGGTGGAACAACTGATCAACCAAATTTCAGGCACTAAAGAGATGCTGGGTGTACCAGGGATAGGTGTAACAACACTTGCTGGATTCCTGGCTGAAGTCGGCGACCTTCAAGTATATGACCATGGACAACAAATCATCCGACTCGCTGGACTGAACCTCAAAGAGAACAGTTCTGGCAAGAGAAAGGGGAAACTGGCATTTCCAAACGTGGTCGTTCCCGGTTGAGGGCGTTACTCTTCCGAGCGATATTACCGATGGCTGCCAAGAACCCCGAGTTCAAGGCTCTGCACCATTATTACACGACACGAGCGTGTAATCCATTGAAAAAGAAACAGTCGCTCATTGCACTATGTGGAAAACTCATTCGTGTTCTACACACATTGGGGACAAAGCAAGTTCAGTACAACGCAGAAGATTTACTGGGACCCCTTCGGAAGTCCCAACTACAGATAGCAGCTTAAGAGATTCAAACTCGTCAGGTAGATTTACTCTCTTATGTGATAACGAAACACCAAGACAAACAGAAGCACGGATAAGCTGTAGTACATTCACCATAAGGGCAACGACCCAGTATAGGAGCAAGAAACGGCATTCACCCCTTGAGAGGTAGCACGAAGGAATGTGAGGGCATAGACCCAGTGTGACATGGGAGGGTAAACCGCAAGGGAACGTGTGGACATCCAAAGGTGCGAACATATTTAAGTTCCATGTATTGGTAAATAAACACCAATCTCTGTTCCTGCAACGGGATGCTCGTTTGAAAATTGGCACATTAAGCATTCCGTAAACTGCCTTCAAATCGTCAAGGTGTGAAATCGTGAGAATAAGAGAGTAAATAGAAGAAAACATTAATTCTTAGTGGGAGGTTTTCTAGATAGTATTGAGGCAAAGAAAGGGTGGATTCCGAATAGTGGATGGGCTCCGTCTTCACGACGATTGCTGAGCAGCTTGGCATCGTTGATTTGTTTGATTGGCACCTTTGCTATTAGCAGCGAAATATACAGAAGCATGCCGTAAAGTCTAAAGATAAATCACGTGTGGCTTTACGGTATACTTCTGTAAAGCTAATACTCGACATTTAGCAAACCAGATAATAGAAACCGATTATCAATTAAAGGGCGATTACTACTACCTATTATCCTACAATCGCATTTTTCATACCGTTGAACTTGTCCGCAACTATTTGTGCAAGAACGTTATACTTAATTTGATTTTCAGCTAAACCCACCATTTGAGCGTCAATATCTACGTTATTGCCATTATTGCTCATCGTGGTTGAAGTATCCTGAACAACACGGGGGCTTACCTGGCTTGCTGCTCCAATGTTAAAAGGGAAGCCACTCACTGAGATCGGAATGTATTTTTGGCCTAACTTGGCTGGTGGGGTACTGGTCATAGCTTGTTGCAAAAGCGAATTAAACTGAACACTTTGTTCCTTAAAACCTGGCGTATTTTGATTTGCAATATTGTTTGCATAAACTTGCTGCTTTAAATCTGATGCAATAAGTGCATTTTTCATTAGGTTAAAAAATGATGAATTTAGCATTTTCACACCTCTACTTTCTCATAAAACAAAATTACATCAGAGTTACATCGAGTACAAGCAGCGGGAATCATAGCATACTTATTATTTTGCTCTTTTACCTAACGAACCATTACAATATTTCATCATTTATTTATCAAACATATCTCCAAAAAACGGTCAAAAAATATATACCATTGCGTTAGCATAAGCAGAAAAAACATTGTATAGGGCACATAATCTACTCTATCTTGTCAATGAGTGGCAGGAGCTTGTAACTGGTCTAATGGTAAACAGCTTTTACCTCTCACATTACAATAGCCGAGTACCGAAGTTGTACTCAATAGTTACATTAGACAGGTTGACGGTTACTCAACCACATAGTTCATGCCTGTGTGGCCACTTTGACTATGTACTTGATTCCTTTTCGCCAAAGATTTATTTCACCAATGCGGTCATCACTAGAGCAGTACCCACAGTTCCGACAACAAAATATGTGCTTCTTTTTATTACGGTTTGCCTCTCGGTATGTCTGCACTTCGAGCACGCTTGTGAAGTATATTCGGGGTCGACTACAATCACCTTTGAACTATGCAAAACTGCTTTGTACTCAATCATTTGCCGTATCTGGTAAAATGCCCAGGATACTGTTCCATACCGATCTTTAACTCTGACACGCACTGGGGTGTGGCAGACATCTGTTAGGTCTTCGATTACAAAGAGAGTATTTTTTTGCCATAACGATCAATGAGTGCCTTTGATACCTGAAGGTCGACATCTGACATCCGTCTTAACCCGATTTGTTTAGTTTCCTACGGGCGTACTTCTTTGCTAAAGTTTCTTACAAAGGTGCTTGTAACACGAGCGCTTGTTCTTGATGGTTCTACCGTTAAAAAACGCTACTTTACCTTGTGGTTCATAGGCAGTTGCTACAGAATTAATGCCAAAATCAATGTCTACGACCTTACTTATATTTTGCTCAGGCAAAAGTTCAATTTCTTTGGTCATCGGGATGTGTAGGAGCAAGAAGCATTTACCGTGCTTATGTACCAACTTGGCCATACCAAAATACCAGTTACCATCGAAATACTGCTTAATGTGTTTGGCTTCAAACAGCACTTTGATACGACAGTTTAGCGTGATTTCATTAGACTCCGTATAATTTTCAATTTTGTTTTCAATGTAAATTCGATAATCA
>JAKADF010000264.1 GCA_021820805.1 Bacillota bacterium | reverse complement strand
GCTGACCCGTATCGATAACCATGGTTAACCCAGAAATTCTCGGTTTATCAACTCTGCCATTTAGTGGATCAGGGATCATCTTTGACCAAAAGGGATATTCCACAACACATACACCCACTCTCCAAGTCGATCGCTACAGATTATGGGCATTTGCCTTCAGTGGTGCATTTTCAAACAAAGATCATAAAACCAGCAACGAGCAGCAAAACCGCGCCAGAAAGCTTATCCGGAGAAACACTGACTCTTTTACCTAAAAATCTGCCTAGTTCTAGACCCAAAAACGTCATTAGCAAGCTGATGACACCAAATACAATGGCAGCGAGCACTAGTGGTATTTGAAGCATACCTAGTCCAAAACCTATTGAAAGATTATCTAGGCTAAGGGCAACAGCTAAGATAATTGTACCTCCAATCGATTTTGCTTGTCCGGCTTCATTTGCTTCCGACTTTTTAAACAAAGCCCAAAGACCTACAACAACAAGAATAACAATGCCGATTATTTTTGCCTTGGAGCCAACAATTCCAGCAATTTCTTCTCCAATGAATATTCCAATTATCGGCATTAGCGCTTCAAAAACGCCAAATATAATAGCCGTTTTTAACTGGTGTGCTCTAGGCATACCGCTCGTGCCTAATGCAATAGAAGCTAATGCATTATTCGTTCCTAACGCCAAACCGAGAAAAATCAATTTCCAAATCAATCACCACGCCCCCTATAAACGGTATCCTCCCAAATCGATTCTGCGCTATGCTTAAATTTTGTCAGCACCTCTCCAACAAATGACTGGGTTCCAAGAAAACAAATTCCGTCATCTATCCTTCCCGCATTCTCAATCATCTGCATCGCTTCATCTAGACTGTTCGCAGAAACAACTTCTGAAAAAATTTTTTTCGCGTATTGCAGCAATGCCTCTGTGTATACTAAATGAGGATTTTGTGCTGGGACAATATACACCCACGAAAAATAGCGGTTTAGCACATCAATTAAACCTTGACCATCTTTCGTTGCTGGTATGCTGATTACGGCCCCAATTCGCGAATTAAACCCGCCCACAAGCATTTTATCAAGCCACTTTGCGACAAGCTTTGCATTAACGGCATGTACAGAACCATCTAATAATCGCAAAGGATGTATTGATAGAACATGCATTCTTCCAGGTAACCTCAGTTTTGTTAAATCAAGATTTTGGGGTATATTGCCTGACAAGTTCATGCTCTTCATCGTCTGTACAAAAGCTGTATACGCTACTGCAATATTTTCTGCGTAACAGGACAACCCAGTCTGTATACAAATAATTGACGAAAATTCACCATACGAAACCTGAATTTTGGTAAACTCTTGATTGCTCCTTTCGGAATCTAAAACTTGATAATTAAAATCTTCACCTAGGAAAAATTGAGTCATAACTTTTCTATCGGCCATCGCGTGACGCATAAGTTTCGCCTGTTCATGACTAACCACATAACGTGTTTGCTCAGTTATAACGCCAGCTTTTTCACGATAAACATCTTCCACCAGAGGTCCTAGTTCATCCCGGTGTTCTAAAAAAACAGGTGTTAAAACAGCACCAAAATGTTGAATCTGATTTACATCATCATGAAGTGCTCCGCGGCCAAGTTCAAATACATTGACATCTGTACCCTCCAGTTCAAACCAAAGGGCGCCGATTACAGCCAAGATACCCACCGGGCCTATGTATTGTCCTTCTGGTACATTAAACTCCAAAGCTGCTTCCCGCACTTGTGAGGTAAGTTCAATAAAGCTTCTGTTCGGGATAATTTGTCCGTCTACGCGAAAACGTTCAAGGAAATTGACCAAATGCGGACTGGTAAACAACCCTACGCGAAGGCCAGCTTTTTGTAACATTCCGGCTAACAAGATCGCGTGAGAGCCCTTCCCCTTACTTCCAGTGACTGCAATGTTAAAGCTCTTTTTATCCGGAGCCTTAAGTTTATCTAACAAACGACGCGTCCACTCTGGATGACGAATAACGCGATCGGGCCCTTTAACTAGAAACGGTTTTGCGCGATTGTAGAATGAGTAAACGTAACGAATTGATTCTGTTACAAGTTCTTGTTCTTTTGTTTTTATAAAGTCCAATGGCAATTTCGCTCCATATCAGATGTCTGTCGATAAGTCTATCATATAACCTGTCTGCAAACTTAACAGCATATTCTAAAGTCTGCTGAATGTTTCGGAAGATTTTTTTTAAAATATATACAAAAAAAACCAAAGCACTTTATGATATATAGAGAAGTCTAAATGAAGGAGAGGGAAAATGTGAAAAAAGTTTGGATTTGGATAAGTGTAATTGGCGCTGCACTCGTAGTAAGCGCAAGTATGACAGCCAAACTACCTGAGGATTTAGCACATGCGGATGTAACTTCAGCCTCCCCATCAGCAACGATTACCGTAATTGGCCATAGTGAACAGCAAGTAAAACCAGACATAGCGCTTATTAACGCTGGCGTTACTTCAGTAGGTAAAGATGCAAAAAGTGCTCAAGAGACAAATGATTCTACTATGAATAAGGTTATGGATGCACTGAAGAGCGCAAAAATACCATCAAGTGATATTCATTTGATGTGGTACAGCATCCAACCGAACTATGGGCCCCCAGGCAAAGACGGGCGGCCTCAAATGATTGGCTTCCAAGCGTCTAGTTCCTTCGAGGTCACTATACAAAATCTATCAAATGTTGGGGATATAATAGATACCCTTGTACAATCCGGAGCGAATCAAATCAATAATGTAGAGTACCAAATATCGGATCCGCTGACGATTGAAGAAAAAGCATACGACTCTGCACTTATGGATGCAAAATCCCAAGCGGCAAATATAGCGCAAAACCTAGGTGTTTCCATTTCAGGAGTACAATCTGTGGATACTACTAATCAGAACAATCCAGAACCTATCTTTAACAAAACAAGTACAAGCGGAGCGAACAGCTCTCTTCCATCTCCTGGAACACAAACTATTTCTACCAACGTAAAAGTTGTATACATCATGAGTTCAAGCAATAAATAACCGATTATAAAATAACACCAGACCCTTTTTTATAACAGAAAAAAGAGCTGTCCCTATAAGTAACTTGCGTTACTTTTGGGACAGCCCCTTTATGCAACCTATTCTTCTATCAAAACCAGCCACTCACGGTTGATGTACTCTGTAATAATTATGCTTCCTTATAAACAGATTGATACGGTTTTTTCTTTAACTCTTCATAGGTACTAATAGAGCGGTTGTACCGAAGTGTTAAACCAATGTCGTCAAGTCCCTCCAACAACCTCTCTTTATAGTAGCTGTCAATTTCAAAAGTTAGGTGCATACCGCCGCCAATATCAATCGTCTGTTTATTTAAATCCACACTCATTTCGAACACTCCCTTTTCTCGGAATTGATCTAATTTGTGGAAATCTGATTTCGGCAAAGCAACAGGCAAAACGCCGTTCTTAAAACAGTTGTTGTAAAAAATATCTGCAAAGGATGGGGCAATAATTACGCGAAAGCCATAATCCCGAAGTGCCCAAACTGCATGTTCCCTTGACGATCCGCATCCAAAATTATCCTCTGCCACGAGTATGGTTGCGCCTTCTGCAGCTTGTTGGTTCAGTTCGAACGATTCATTCACTGCACCGTTTGAATCATAGCGCCAGTCAAAAAACAGATATTTCCCGAATCCTGTCCGTTCAATCCTTTTTAAGAATTGCTTCGGTATGATTTGGTCTGTATCCACATTTACACGGTTTAAACAAACGGCTTTCCCGTTATGCGAAATGAACGGTTCCATGCTTTTCCTCCCTTGCATCGAATCCAGGCCACGTTGTCACATCAACAAAATGACCTGCAATTGCAGCTGCTGCAGACATTACTGGGATCACTAAATGCGTTCTTGAATCCCGTCCTTGACGCCCTTCAAAGTTCCGGTTCGATGTAGACGCACACCGTTCACCTGCTGGCACAAGGTCTGGGTTCATACCGAGGCATGCACTGCATCCTGGTTCCCGCCATTCAAATCCAGCTTCCGTGAAGATATCTTTTAAACCTTCTGCTTCAGCTTGGAATTTGACTCGTTTTGAACCTGGCACAATCATCGCTTTTACCGTCTTTGCAACATGGTGACCTTTTACAACCTTTGCTGCTGCGCGTAGATCTTCAATTCTTGCATTCGTACACGATCCGATGAATACATACTCTACATCTATATCCGTCATCTTAGTACCTGGTACAAGGTCCATATATTCTAGAGCACGTTTTGCAGCTTTTCGGTCTACTTCATTATCAAAATCATCTGGATGTGGAACAGTGTCACGGACGCTGCCGCCCATTCCTGGGTTCGTACCCCATGTAACTTGCGGATAAAGTGCAGATACATCGAGCTCAATTACTTTATCAAACACGGCATCTTCATCACTCACTAAATCCTTCCAAGCTTCAACGCAAGCCTCCCAGTCTTCGCCTTTTGGCGAATACTTCCTGTCCTTGACATATGCAAATGTTTTTTCATCTGGAGCGATTAATCCGGCACGTGCACCAGCCTCAATCGACATATTACAAATCGTCATTCGAGCTTCCATACTGAGAGACTTAATTAATTCACCCGAATACTCAATTACATATCCTGTACCAAATCCAATTCCATGTTTTGCGATGAGTCCGAGTATTATATCTTTCGCTGTTACACCACGATTTAGTTTCCCTACAAAGTCGACGCGCAGTGTCTTTGGCTTCGACTGCCACAGACACTCAGTTGCTAATACATGCTCTACTTCACTCGTACCAATTCCAAACGCCAGCGCTCCGAATGCACCGTGGGTTGACGTATGACTGTCACCGCAAACAATTGTTTTCCCGGGCAAAGTCAGGCCAAGTTCGGGTCCAATTACATGCACAATCC
This sequence comes from Bacillota bacterium, assembly GCA_021820805.1. The sequence goes on along the minus strand of JAKADF010000264.1, from coordinate 644 downwards.
CTTGGTCTTCACTGTCGAGATCAGCTATCTCAATTCCAAACTCTTCACAGTTTTTAGCAAGAGTGTCTATTTGCTTTTTCGCAATCGAATCTCGCACATCTTTTGGATTGATTGTCGGAACATTATGATCCATAGTTGCAAATGTATGGTCTGGCTGTCGTACTTTCCTGCCCGCAAGGCGAAGGCCTTCAAAAGCCTGAGGAGATGTGACTTCATGTACGAGATGCAAGTCGATGTACAGTAGACTTTGACCACCTTCAATCTGCTCTACAACGTGCCCATCCCAAATCTTTTCAAACAAGGTTTTTGGCATGAACTACCCTCCCTTTTAACACTTCTCGGACTACTTTGCCCATCTCGCTCGTTGTAAGGTGCAGTTCCCCGTTTTGAGCCAGATCTCGTGTACGATGTCCCTCATCAATAGCCTGTCTGACGCTTGCCTCAATCGCATCGGCTTCTTTAAACAAAGAGAGAGAATAACGAAGCAACATAGCAACAGATAAAATAGTAGCGAGCGGATTGGCAATGTTCCGTCCAGCAATATCCGGCGCTGACCCATGGATTGGTTCATATAAACCCGGTCCATCTTCTGCTAGACTTGCTGAAGGAAGCATTCCAATTGAGCCCGTCAAAATTGCAGCTTC
>JAKADF010000263.1 GCA_021820805.1 Bacillota bacterium | reverse complement strand
CTTCGGATTTAGTCTAACTCATAATCTTTAACCCCGGATGAATTCCAAACAACCTCGCACATGACTATCCAATCTTGTCCATATCATCAGCCATACGAATTCCATCACCCATCAGATGATAAAAGAGCCTTCAAACACCGATGCGATGTTTAAAGACTCTTATTTGGTGGAGAATATGGGACTCGAACCCACGACCCCTACGCTGCCAGCGTAGTGCTCTCCCAGCTGAGCTAATTCCCCATGTTTTACCATATATTCAAAAACCAGTTGTAATTCTCTTACCTTACTTTTTGGGTAGTGCAATCAACAACGGTGAACTCCCATAGAGCCACGATTCCACTTTAGCTAACCTGAAGGCGATTTCTATTATAAATGGTTCTCTTTATAAAATGCAAGATTTTTTCTGTACATATTTTGGTTAAATTTGTACATGTTAATTAGGGAAATTGTGACAAGGAGGCCCTTCCATGAAAAGTTGGCCGCTGCGTATGCTTGGCCTAACAATGATTTCATGTCTGATGCTTCAAATCAGCCCTGTATGGGCTAGTGATACGAGTGAAGGTATAACACGCCACATACAGTCCCTGCCGCATCACCAGAGACACACACCAGCTATGCATAATACTTTGGAGCCTGTTACTGCAGATGTACAATCTACCGATGCAGAAAACTCCTTGCATCGATGGGATATTCACTCGAGTGTCCAAGTCAGTCGTGATGCACTCCGAGAAGCGTATATCGCAAGCAAGGATGCTTACACAAAGAAATTAAAAAAATTTGCTAAATGCTCAGAAAAAGATGCGCAAAAAGCTGTTATCAGTGAGCACCCCGGCATGAAAATTCAAGATATTCAACTGCGAAATATCAGAACAAGCCTGGTTTATATGGCAATTGTGGCTGACGATGAGGAGAAGTACTTGGTAGTTGTAGATGCCGGAAACGGAAAAATCCTAATGGATAAGCCCATGCCAACCCATCACGAAAAGGTTTTCGCAGAACATTAACTTGCACCATAAATCCGAAATATAAAACCAATTCACCAAGTCTGCATCATATGAAAGCGACCGCTCATCACTGAACGGTCGCTTATTACTTTTATTTTGAAACAGTACCCTGCAAAGATGATTTCATTTTAACATCATTTACATGAAACGGTCCCATGCCCCTGGGTACTTCTATGGATTCAAGCCTTGTAGCGCCAAGTGACTTCGTAATAAAGTCACAAGCTACATTTGGGTCAATTCTTTCTCCACAGGTATAAACGTCGATGCTTGCGTATCCGTGTTCAGGAAAACTGTGTATCGTTAAATGAGATTCAGAAATAATAACGACTCCGCTCACACCTTGAGGTGCAAACTTGTGAAACGCAACTTCCCGAACTTCCGCTCCTGCCTCAAGTGCAGCATTTACCATAATCCGTTCAATTCCGTGAAGATCATTTAGCTTGTCTGCATTGCAACCCCATAATTCTGCAATAACGTGACGTCCCATTGTATCCATAGGAAATACTCCCCCTTTACTCAAATTCCCATGCCGCTAAAGGCACGCAGAACCCTCCCTACACCACGGGGGAAAGTTAGTCCTTCGAGGTCCTAACCCTTTAAGTGCAGGTACAATTGTTCCGTATTCACGATAGTCCATTTCCAAAGATTACGAGTGATAGTATAAGATCATACCCGACAATTTGCAACACAAATTTTTATCATCAAATTATAACATGAACAAATAAAAATTTAATAAGTAAAACCTATACCAAATTCAGCTCCAAAACTTAGTGCCAACAAGTCCAAGTACAAAAACTGTTCCAGTTGTATAAGCGAAGAATGTCCATAGTCTTCTGTTTTGATATGTTTGTTTATAAACCCATGTAAATAAAACACCGACAAGAAGCCCACCCAAATGTGCTATGAGATTAATGCCAGGATTTGATAAATCAAAAATAAGGTTCGCCGCTAAAAGCAAAATAAGCTGGTTTCGAAGCACCTTATTTACGCCGCCTTGAAATGAAAGAGCAAAAATAGCACCAAATACACCAAAAACTGCACCAGAGGCGCCCGCTGATAAAACAAACGGATCCATAAATAAAACACTAATTAAGTTTCCAACAATGCCGCTGATACCATAAAGTACAATAAATGGCCTTGTTCCAAATATAAGTTCTACAACAAACAAAGACCAAAGTGAAATCATATTGAGCAGTAAGTGGATTATAGATAAATGAACAAAAATTGAAGATACGATACGGTACCATTGCCCAGATTGCACAGATACTCCCGCAAGTGCACCAGCATTCATTAAGCCCGCAGTGCTGTGGCCATAAATGGATTCAACTACGATGTACCAAAATACAGTTACAACGATAATCCCGTATGTCCCAGGGATTCTCTTCCAAGAAGGGTACCGACTAGTCCTTTGAAACGTTTTGCCCAACTTGCGATTCATATTAAAATCCATCCTTACGCAAAACTTTACACACCTCTTGCTAAGGCAGGTTCTTGAACATTTGATACCCTCGCAAATAAGCTTCCAACATTTTATAAGGCGTAAACCTGGGAATTACTTCTCTCATAAATCCTTCTGCCAAACGTCTTGCTTCTTCTGGATGGTTTAAAAGGTAATCAATATTCTCAGCCAATTGTGCAATATTCTTAACTTGAAAGCAGCTTCCAGTTTTCCCGTCTTCGAGCAGGTTCAATATGCCTGGTATATCGGATCCGATGTTCGTAACACCAACACTGCCTGCCTCGAGCAAGCAAAATGGAGACGCACCTTCACTTAAAGAAGGCAATATATGTAATTGCAGTCCAGCGTAAAATGGAATGACATCTTCGACAAATCCAAGAAAATGTACACGGTTCGAAATAGAGAGCTGTTTAGAAAGTGTCGCTAAAGTTTGACGTTCTGCACCATCACCAGCAATTGCCAAGTGAACCGTATCATCCGACAAACGCGAAACAGCCCTTACTAATGTTGGAATATCCTTAACTGGGTCAAGCCTTGCGGCTATGCCAACTACCTTTGCAGAATCTGGCAGGCCTAACTGACTTTTTAACTCAGATTCATAATATGTCTTCGGCTGCGGCAGTTGTGGTACCTCGAAAGCATTTTGCACAAATACAACAGTTTTCTCAGGCAAAAGGTCTGCGAACGCTGGATTTCCGACGAAATACCCGATTGCGGATGATAACCGCATTTTATGAAAACGTGGATAAAACAAAGTTTTCATTTTACTCGATAAGAAATCCAAGTTTGGATTACTGTGTATAGTCGTTGTCCATGGACATTTCGCCAAGTTTCCAGCAAGAGATGCCAAAACGTTCATACGCGGACCATGAGAATGTAAAATCACATCCTGTTTTTCTCTTAAAATTCGAACAAGGCGCGACAGACACTGGCGCATATTTCCTTCCAGTAAACGGACATTTACGCCAGTTTCAACTAAGTTCGTGTGTAAAGGGCCCTTCCCGAGACAAACAAAAAGAAAACATTTGCCATCCGGATGCTCCGTCAACGCCTTTGCTAATATTACAAGATGAGATGCAGCTCCACCGCGTTCGTTACCAGCAACGAGCATCACAACATTTTGCATTTAAATCTCCCTTTAGAATCTTCCTCGCAATTGTATTAAGATGGGCGGTTTCCTTGTTTTGTGTGATCTTCTATATACGCATACAAATCTGCATCATCGAACTTTAATGTGTCACGGTTTAGAAAAAGATAATCAATCGATGTTCCCAGTATTTCTGCTGCAAAAGCAATCATATGATTTCTGCGTTGTGTTGGTTCAGGCCAAAAATCTTTGAATCGTCCATCGATAGTCCGAAATTGTTCATCAGTGAGGCCTGGTATCAATTGCAGAAAGGCTTCTGTAGGAAGTTCTAGTATGTCATAATTTTTTCCTTCATATTCAATGTTTACACCAAGTCTCATTTCATCCACATCCTTCTTGTTCCAACACGTTCCCCATAAAAACAATCTTACTCCTCATAAGTATAGCGAAAGGATAAGCAGCAAACAAATATAGGGGCTGACTTTATTTGACTGATTATTTGGTTAAAATCAAAAATCCACGTCTAAAAGTAAGTCCCAGTTTGTAAAAATTTTTATTATAATTATGATAAACACCTGTCAGATTAAGAAACATGGAGGATGATAGCCTTTGAATTCATTAAAAACATGGATCCTCATGGGTCTCATGACGGTTTTATTGGTACTAATCGGAAAATTAATCGGCGGGTCTGCGGGTATGAGTTTCTTTCTTGTCTTGTCCATCATCATGAATTTTATTAGCTACTGGACGAGCGGCAAAGTCGCGATTGCGATGACAAGGTCATACCCCGTTACAGAATCGGAGTTACCAGAAGTATACACGATAGTACGAAATCTGGCGAACCGAGCAGGGCTTCCAATGCCAGAAATCTATGTAACGCCGTCTGACCAACCAAATGCTTTTGCAACCGGAAGAAATCCTGCACACGCTAAAGTAGCTGTTACTGAAGGGATTTTACGAACTCTGTCAGCAAGAGAACTTGAAGGCGTACTTGCCCACGAAATGGCGCATGTCCGTAATCACGATATTCTTATCGGAAGTATGGCAGCCATGATGGCTGGCGTTATTACATGGATCGCTAACATTCTGCAGTGGGGAATGATCTTTGGAGAACGCGATAGAGATGGCAACAACGGCATTGCTGACTTAGCAGCCATCATCTTAGCTCCAATTGCAGCAACAATTATACAACTTGCGATATCCCGTTCCAGAGAATATAAGGCAGATGCAGTAGGAGCTAAGCTTGTCGGTGATGGAAATCCGCTTGCAGATGCGCTCGAACGATTAGAAGCATACAGTGGCCGAATTCCTGGAAATGTAAACCCAGCAGCAGCTCATATGTTTATCGTGAATCCACTTCACGGACGTGACTTAGCTCAACTTTTTAGTACTCATCCGCCTATGCAGGAAAGAATCCGCCGTTTACGGGAAATGCGCATCCTGTAATCCAATCACTATAAAGCCCGCCCTAAGGGGCTCTTTTTCTGCCTTTACGGCAGAAAAAGAGCCCTTGTGTTAAAGAGTGTAATCATTCATACCGAAGAGCATCAATCGGGTTCAATTTAGAGGCTTTATTTGCAGGGTAGAGACCACAGACAATTCCAATCACAGCAGAGAAGAGAAAGCTGACTACAATAACTTGCCATGGTACTCCTGCTGGCAAACGAGTAAAATGCCGGATTGCAAAACTAATGGCCATGCCAAGGCCAATCCCGATGACACCGCCAAATACCGTTATCATCATAGATTCAACTAAAAATTGAAGTAAAATATCCCTTCGCGTTGCACCTAGAGACATTCGAATACCAATCTCCTCAGTGCGTTCTGCAACAGAAACAAGCATAATATTCATTACTCCAACGCCGCCGACAATAAGTGCTATGCCTGCAATGGCACCAATAACCATTGTCAAAATCGATGTTACCATGCCAATCGTATGTTCAATACCCGAGTAAAATCCCGTACTATCCTCGAACGCGTCCGGGCTGTGTGCATGTATATTTAAAGCCATCACAATCCTTTTTGTCAGC
>JAKADF010000262.1 GCA_021820805.1 Bacillota bacterium | reverse complement strand
ACATCATTACGCAGCTCGGCAAACCAATCTTTTGCTCCATTCACTTCAAGGCGTACGGTCTTTAAGTTCTCTGACAAATGCGTTATATATTCTTCATCAGCAAATGGGACACGAAGATTTGGGGAGTCCTCCAGAGAAACTTCTGGAGAAAGCTCATAAAGAAGACGCTTAGCTTCATCATGTTGTTTAGTCATCTTTTGACGAATCTGGGGAATCTCATCATCCCTTAAAGAAACATATTGTGATACGCGTTCCCCTAATCGTTTAATTTCATTTTCAAATTGGAGCACTTTTTCATCCAGCGATATACTGTCAAGTTCCTCTTTGCGAACCTGGTAAATTTCTTCCTGCTTCGACAACTCTTTAGCGGCGGACTCGTATGTACTTATGACATTTGAAATCCGCTCGTCCAAATCAGTAGTGAGGACCGGAATTCCTTCCATTTGAGCAAGTCTCGCTCGTAAATCCTGATACCTTTCAATATGTGTTCTGACCCGCATAATACGCTGCAGTTTTAAAAGCTCTTTGGCTTTCTGTGATTTATTAGTTGTTAAATGCTCAATTTTCCTTTGTGAAGCAGTGATTTCATCGCCTTGCAACTGCCAATCTTCTCCGCGCAGGCTGCTTGCCCTCACTGCATTTTCTGCCTCATTATAAGCACGCAATGTTTTATTCAACAATTTTGCAGAAGTCTTTGTAAACCGCTGATCTAAAAGATTCGTTGTCCGATCCGATAACTCACCAAGCATTCCCTGCAAAAACTGAATTCCCCCGCCTGCTTCAAAAAGGGAAATCCCGGCATGGCCGCCCGACTGTAATAGACTCTCTCCGCCTTGACGAAGACGAGTGTGATTAAACCCGAACAAAAGCGTAAATCGCTCCTTGTCGTATCCTTCAAGATAAGGTGCAAGAAGTTCCTCGGATAACTCTGGCACTTTTCCATCTGTCAGCAGCAGTTTTGTATTACGCTTTTTCCGTTTAATGTGAAATGGCGAATGGTTCGATGCTTCCAGAATCCCTTCCATGCGAGAGCGGCTGTCGTATCTTGCACGAAAAGCATCATCAATCTTTCCGCCGAAAAGCAAATCAAGCAGAAGCTGAAGGAGCGTACTTTTTCCCGCTTCGTTCGGTCCGTGCAAAATATGCAGGGCTGGCCCAGTTGAACCGAAATCCAGGTGAAATGAGTCGAAAGGATAGATAGACTGAAACTCTAATTCCCGAATCCTCATCTTCTAGTTCCCCCCTTTCCCGCCATCGTCAGTAAGATTTCTTTTGCATCATTTAGCAATCCATATACGTCATCTGCGGATTCGACCCGTGTTGCATCCTTCTGCTTAACATAAGCTCCGAGCCTGCTCTGAATCTTTTTTACATGCTGCAGGAATTCGTCGATAAACTCTGTATCCATTACTGCTGTGTCTACACTGCCGATAAGTTGTCCAATTGCATCACGGTATAATGTAGAATTTTGGAGTCTCTCAACAGGTTTCGTGTTAAACTTCACTTTTTCAATCCAAATTCTATCTCCTGCAATCATCGTTGCTGCATTTTGCACTTCGTGTATATACCTCTCCATATCTTCTAATAAATGTCCATGCAGTTTTGTATGGCCAATCAGCCTAATCCGAAGTGCCAACATATAACCCTTGTTTGCATCAGCAAGTTCTTCAATACCAGAGCACACAAAGGATGTGAAATCTTCATCAGAATCTGCATTTGTAAGATCTACTTCACAAATATAAAAGCGAAGAACATCTAAAGAATGGTGCTCGATTGTCACATCTTGTCCATTCACAGTTACGAGTGTGCATCCTTTTTCTCCTGTTTCTCGAATATGACGACCCTGAATGTTTCCTGGGAACACAATGTATGGATTCTCATGCAAAATATTGAGCTTATGGATGTGTCCAAGTGCCCAGTATCCATAACCTTTCGAAACGAGCTCTTCCACCTTACATGGTGCATAGTTCTCGTGGCCATCCTCGCCTTCAGCACAAGTGTGTAAAATTCCAATATTAAAATAACCCGGTGCCTTATCTGGATAATGAAGTGCAAGGTTTTCACGAACTTCCCTTTGCTTAAAGCTTTGTCCGTGCAAAGCTGCTTTTATGTCTTCTATATAATGTGTTTCAGGTTTATCTGCTCGAAATTCTGTTACATTAGAAGGCAATACTAATCTTTTGGTAATGTTGCTTTGTGCATCATGATTTCCGCGAATAAGGTAGACAGAAATATTGTAGTCTCGGAGTTTTGCCATGCAGGAATTAAAAAACAGACCAGTTTGATAGTCTTGCCAATCGCCATCATAAACATCACCAGCAATAATAACAAAGTTCACGCTTTGTTCTATCGCAAAATCAACAAGATTTCGAAGTGCCCTTCTTGTTGCCAGCCTAATTTCATCTTTTGGCGCATCTGGTCTTGCAGCAAGCCCTCTGAGAGGGCTGTCCAGATGTAAATCGGCAGAGTGTATAAACTTAAACATCAATTATGCCACCTCGGGTTTTAAACATCTTTTAATACTCACCCTGTCTCAAATTCTCTCATACTAATTTTAGTATACATGGCACCAAATTGTGGAACACATATTGTACCAATTGCTATCATTTTTGGAGATATAGGAATAAGGCTGCATAAAGAGCCTTGGTATATGAATCATGAAGCTGTCACATGTGCTGAACTCTTAAACTCTAACTCAAAATCGGCAATAATATTTCCTATCTTTTCACCACGAGTATTCAAAAGTTCCGGCTCTTCATATTTATGAAGCCACTCTCTTTCTTCAGAGGACAGAGCATCCATTGCTGCCAAGGTTCGTATCACTGCTGGCGGAATTGCACGGCTGTTACCATCTTGTACCTTTATAGCTAGCGCAAATTTACGGATCGTATCAGCTGCAATAATAAATCCTTCTGCACCGACCTTCGCGAGAATACGTCCATTTGTCACTTTCATTAAATCTGTATCAAAACGATCCGTCCCGCCAACAAGTTCGGGATAAGACCGCATTGCTGCTGAAATTCGTTTCATGGCTTCTCCGTGCTTTAATCCCTCTGGGTTTGTGAACCTGGCATAAGATAATGCAAAGTTCGCAATAGGCAGTGCGAATGTTGGTACACCGCAGCCATCGCGGCCAATCACAATTCGATCTTTAGGCACATCAGTAAGCTCAGAGACTGCGGAAAGAATAGTTTGTTGGAGAGGGTGATTGATTTCATAGTATGTACTTAGGTCTGCCCCAATATGTTTCGAATAGGCCAGCATACCAGTATGTTTACCAGAACAATTGCTGTATAAAGACGTCAAAGCTTTACCAGCTCGAATGAGTCTATCATAAGTTTCCATGCTGTGCGGTATATGGGGACCACACTGAAGGTAAGATTCATCAAGCCCGATTTTCTGAAGCATACTTAAAACACGTTCTGTATGTTGTAATTCGCTGCTATGTGATGCACAGCATTGCGCCAAATCCGATTCATCAAACAAAAAGGTTTCAACTGCTCCTGACTCTACGAGTGGAATCGCTTGCATTGGTTTTGCAGAACTTCTAGCAAATGTTACATAATTTGGATCACCATAATGTGCAAGTAATTTACCCGAACTAGACACTACTGCAATTGAGCCGAAATGTTCACTTTCTCGAATTCCGCCTCTTGTCACATAGACGAACGAATTCCCCATAAATCTCCCTCCAGAAGTTCAGGCTGTTAAAAACTATAAGTGTTCTACTCTTTCTTCCATATTAAATCAAATAAATTGAAAATGGATAGCAGCGCAATAGAACTACTATCCATGTAAAAACGTCCGTATTCGTATTATGAACCCTCAAAGTTTATATCTTTCGAAAATCCCTCACTGCAGTAAGAAATACCCCCATTACAACCATAGCAAGTCCTGCGATACCAATAACAGATGCTGGTTCTACAAAGCCCGCCAAAATACCACTTACGTAAGAGCCAACGGGCGTGCCAAGGGCGATGAGAGACATGCGGATCCCAAGCACACGTCCTTGAAACTCTGAAGGCACAAGCCGCAAAACGGCAGTTCTTGCCATCGGCGGATACCCCGCGAAGGAAAATCCAGCCAGAAAAATCAAGATAAATGTAACAGAGACTCCGTGAAACCAAAAAAGGGGCAACAAGCAAATCCCCCAAGCGATAATCATCATGCACATCAGAAGACCTTGGTGAAACTGAAATTGCTTCAAGCCAGTTAAAATAGAACCCACTATCGATCCGATAAAATAAGAAGTCCACAACCCGCCAAGGATTGCAGCACTTGAAACCAATTCCTGATGCACAAAAAACGGTAGGCCAACTTCGATTTGGCCATAAGCCATATTCAGAAATACCGCGCTTATGGTAATCCACCAAACTGGTTTAACCATATACAGGTATTTCAGGCCGCCCCATACATCTTTCCAGAAGTTTGGCTTTTGCTTTTCCACATTGGATTCACAAAAAGACACTGATGTTTGTATTAAACCCCGAATCAAGCTTATCGCAATTGCGGCACAGCAAAATGTGATGCCGTCAACGAATACTGCCTCCGGCGCACCCAGCATGCTGATTAATAACCCCGCAAACAGCGGCCCAACAAGCGATGCAGATTGCCAAATTGTTTCACTTAACGAATTTGCTGCACCAAGTTCGCTATCCGATACAAGGCTTTTGAGTACAACCATTGAACCAACTGTTGTCAGCGGAGTTAAGCACCCTGCTGCAATAACAAAAACCATAAGCAATACAAACGTCAGCCTATGCAAATAAAAGAGATACGGTGTAGCCAAAAAGAGCAGTCCTAAGATAACATTTGACAGTACAAGAATCCTTTTCCGAGGAAATCGGTCAAGGATATTCCCTGAAACTGCTCCGAACAACACACCAGGCAAACCAAACCCAAGAGCAATAAGCCCCATACTTGCCGATTTGTGCGTTGTGACCATCGTAAACCATAAGAGTGCAATGGAACCTGCTTGGTCACCCAAAACAGATATAGCATCTGCTATGCATAAAAGACTAAAGTCCCGCTTTCTAAGCAGCGCAAAATATATGTTCATTGTAAAATTCTCCTCATGTGGAGCCCCAATCTGGAGCTCAAATATCGATTTGCGGGGCATCCCCAATGAGGAAAATCAAATGGGCATAGCTTTACTCATACGAGTTTCTCCTTTATGCAGATTGAAATGAGGTATTCGGTTTTTAAGCACCCCATACATTTTATTCATTATAAATCCGTTTACAAATAATCAGGTAATTGAGAAGCCAATTTGAAGCAAAAAGGGTGGTGTCAGGGGTGCCTAGGGTGTCAAACCACCCCCCCTGAGTCGATCTTCAGGCTGTTGAATACCTTATAGACGGCAAAACGTGCGACGATGAAAGCGGAAGGGCCTGCGGGCCTGGCAGACCATTAGCATTACAGTCCCTATGCTGAAACAGCCCGCAAGCCCAGCAGGCACTTAGCTATCGAAACAGCCCCTATACCGAATCAGCCTGCAAGCCCGACATGCCATTAGCTATCATAACAGTCCCTACGCTGAAACAGCCCGCAGGCCCTGCAGGCCATTAGCTACCATAACAGCCCCTATGCCGGAACAGCCCGCAAGCCCA
>JAKADF010000261.1 GCA_021820805.1 Bacillota bacterium | reverse complement strand
TTGACAATCAACATAACCGCAATTACCAATTCGACAAGTCCCATAATGACTGAAACCATAGCTCCCTGCTTTCCAATTGCATCAGCAAGCCATGGTACAGCAACCGCTTGTGAAAGACCTGTTGCCGTTAAATAACTTCCTTGGAAATGTAAAACGCATCCAAATGCAAAGAGTCCTGCCAAGGATAATTGAGCAAATCGTATGCCTCGTGGACTCCATGCCGATGGCTCACGATCTTTATCTGTCCAAATTGCGATCCCGATGAGTCCGTAAATAAATACTGCACCAGGCGCGCCATTTAAAAGTAATGTTTGCCCCGTTAGGATCTGACCAAATCCTTCACCGAAGCTCCATACAAGGGCACTCCAGACTAAGGAGGTGATAATTGTTGCCTTAGTTTTGTAATTAAGTATCAACGCCAATCCAATCCCCAATTGAATCACTGCAAAAATTGCATTCCAAAGTGCAATATGCCCAATCGTAATACCCGCACCCCAATTTACTATCGATGACACCCAATGTGGTTCACCTTGACCTGTAGGCAAGATAACCTGTTTGATAAACGCTGGTGTAAACATTTGGGGTTTTAATTGAAGCAAGCCGTCAATAAACCAGATTATTCCCAAGGCTGTTTGAACTACCCTTCGTGAAATCATGTCAATCACCCATCCTTTCGATTTATTCACGCCCCAGATTTACTAATGCTACTTTACAATGTGGTTGATCTTTCATGTAGGCACGACCGAACTAAATTCCGATGGTTAAAACAATGGATGAAATCTCATGGTCAATCAAGTTATTTTGGACTATGACACTCATCCATCCTATATTATAATTTAATTTAGATTTGCTTTTAGACTAAATATGATTTAAAATCGACAATTTGCTTAACTTTTTCACGCCAGCCTTAAAACGAACAATATTTTTACTAAGCGAATGGGAAACCTGGTTAGTTATAGCTGGGGATCTTTTGGTTTGATTCAAATTCGTCCCTGCAGGTTTTGAATAAACTTACTTCGAGACACTTTAATAGTCACAAGATATTGTGAAAGTTTTTATTAGTTAGTTCACTTTGTTGTTATTGTAGGAATGTTCACTAAGTCAGACACTACAAATGTATCCCACATCCCCATTGCCGCATGCCCAGCTACACCGCAAACAATTGCATATTTGCCCGTTTTATCCGCGATAAAGGAAAGAGTTACTGTGTTGCCTATTGTACCAAAAGACGGATTAGGTGTCATTGCGTCCGTAAATGAAACATCGGATGCTGAAAAAAGCTCGTGTTTGTCCGCTTGTCGTAGGAGACAAACATTGCGCTGTGTGAAAGCGATGAGTTATCGTTCTTAAAAGTTACATTTACTCTCCAGTCTTTTGGAACAGTGACTTGCATGGCTCCACTACTATAACCATTAAAGTTCATGCCACCATCTGTACTATTATAGTTCGCGTCTAATTTGAGCGTTGCAACTTTGTTAGAAGTATTATAGGTTAACCACTGATCCGACTTTGCTGATGTTGTTGCAGTGTTCTGATTTCCTGTCGTGCCACATCCTACTGTCATTGCTACGATTCCAGACATAACAAGTGTTGACCAAAATCTTGAATACACTTTTGTCACCTCCAAAATTACACTTAATTCCCTTACCTTTAGTATCAGGCGTCAAAAAGAACAGGGAAATCCAAGCTTTTGACGCGAATTCACTCGTAATCTACGAAACAACCATTTTTACTCAGACTACAACTTAATTTACGAAGGGACGTATTTCATTTTTCCAATATTGTAAACCATAGCTGTGGCGATACGTTGTAATTACTCTGAGAGGCAGATGAATTCCCTGAAGAACTATATCCCTTCACAGAGTACAACATTAAGCCGATAATTGGATGTATAATCGTGGTTGCATACTCAATCACTATCTTCCCAATTCTGCCCTAAACAGGTCTGATGCGTTTAGTTTGTTACATCGAATTTCCCTATTGCCCCCTTTTCCATCTGACTCATGGAATGGGAGACAAAAGCATACGAGCCAGGCTTATCAAACTCAAGATGAATAAGTGCTCCATCACCAGGAGCCACTGTGTACGTTTGTACATCGTAGAGATTGTTCTTTGGATTCCCTGATGCCTGGACATCTCGCAGTATAGTTCCGACTACATGAAATGCGGAAAAATCATCTGGACCTGCATTGACGAACGCAACAGTGACGGGTTGTCCCGCTTTGGCAACCAGTGGTTTATCCACGTATCGAAATGCTTCGCCATTGAATACCACATAATTCGGTGGGGTATTCAGCACCGCATTCAAATCAAGTGGCTTATAAAACTCACTTTGCACAATGGTATAGGTTGGGGGCTGTTGTCCCTTTGGAGTGACAATCACTGCTCCGTACATCCCTTGGGCGATATGAAGTGCCATCGGCTGTGTTTCACAGTGGTACATGAAGACCCCTGGGATAGTTGTATCAAAGGTGATTGTTTTCGACTTTCCTGGCGCAACTTCGGTAAAGTCTTCATTTGGAGGTACTTGAGCCGCATGAAGGTCAATTGAATGACTCATATTAGGGTCAAGATTATGCAAAGTTAAGGTAACGTGATCGCCCTGTTCCAAGTACAGGACGGGTCCTGGCACGGTTCCATCAAACGTCCATGCAGGGAACTGCACCCCAGGTGCAATGGTCACCATCGTTTCTTCGGTATACATATTGATTGTGACATCGTTTCCATGGCGTACCACCGTCATAGGTCTTGGTTTCTGATTCAAGGTTTTCATAGAAGATGATGACATATTATCACTACTTGTATTTGTAGCATTTGTAGAAGATGTTGAGGGTTGGCTCTGGTTATGTGATGCACTGCACCCCGTTGCGAAGACGAACAAGGATAAAGTGGTAATTGCCAAAAAGCGGTTTCGCCACAATCGATTGCGCTTTTCAAATATCATGATATTCGACCACCTCTCAATGTAAATAAAATAGCATTCATAAGATAAGCCACCCGTGATAGGTGTCACATGAGAATATTTTAGTCTCAAAAATAAACGAGGCTACTTAACGAGCACATTCGAACATGACTTGGGGTAATGCCAAAGTGTCGTACAGAAATGGAATACTTAGTGCTAATGTACTTTGTAATCATTTACTTGGATATTCACTACTGAACTTCAGATGATGAACGTACCATTCTTATTGCTCGTAGTATTGAATATCCACCAGCACATCCAACCACGAATATGATCAGCAGTAGCGCAATGTTAATGGAGTCAAGATTGTAAATATGCAAGCCCGTTTGAACTGACCAGTCTGCCAGTTGTGGAATGACTAATTCAATAACTCCAGCAACAGCGAACAATATTCCTCCAATGAGTAACGTGTTGCCAGCTACAAATCGACCAATGAACGCTTTTGCCTTTTCTCCAAAATTCCTGCTTTCAATCCAACGTCCAAACATAGCACCGATAATAATTTGCATGACCAAGGTTCCAAGACCATACAACAATCCAGGCATGAACGCGATCCAGGGACTCGGCATCCGAGGAGAGATTGTTGTGTAGATGATTGTGGCAAAGGCTCCTGTACCCCATCCTGCCACAAATCCGTGGATTAAGGCTAACTTAACGGGAACTGTTTCTTTATCGGTTGGTAAAGCAGGTGTCAGTTTCTCCAGCCATGGAAACAGGTGCAGAGTCTTGTGTCGGTATAGGATGAAATAGCCAGATAACAACATCACAATTCCGACAATAACGTATACAATCTGTTCCACGCCTTGGTGCATCAAAATTGTAGCCAGAGCAAAGTACGCCAGTTCTGATGCAATAGCCCTTTGCAAGGTGAAGGCAAGTGAAAAAAACAAACCTGCACGAATTCCACCACGGGTACTATAACTGCCAATGGAGTAGCTGAATGTAATTGGCCAGGTATGCTCATCAGGCGTAATGCCGTGAACCATCCCCATAAGGAAAACTGTGACCAAATCGATTATCCAGGTAACGTGATGCGGGTTATACCAAAAATTCAATGCCTGCACCCCATCTCAGTGTCAGGTCGGCAATTCGGGCAGGTACCGAACAGATCAGATCGATGGCTACTCACATGAAAGTCTTCTGGCACATTGAACGACGGGCAATCACCATGAATATTCAAGACACGGTGACATGAGATACATACAAAGTGATGATGATGCTCGCATCCGCAAAAAGAATAAAAAATGGTTCCTTCTACGAGAAACGGTGTAGCAACGCCGATTTTTGTAAGCACTTCGAGCAACCTGTAAACTGTCGTTAATCCGATGTTTATATTGCGTTGTCCCGCTAATTCGTAAAGCTGACTTGGAGTCAACATTGACGACGATGAAGCAAATAAATCCAAAAGTAGCTCTCTTTCAGTTGTTAGGCGAAATCTTTGTTCATTTAACAATCCTTTGATTTGTGATTTATCCACACTCACACCTCATGCATAATATCTTTATCGAAAATGATTTCCTATAACATAGTACATTGAGGCATTCATATCGTCAATATAGAAAATTATTTTCTATAAAACAGATAACTATGGCACTTCACTTAGAAATAGTTTTTGTGATGATTAACAGCCTACGCCAAAAATTAGAGGATAAATTTGTAACGGAACTCCGAAGGAGGTTGCACTAAGAGGAACTCACAGCATATTTTATTATTAGAATGTTTTAATCAAAATTCTGTCGTATACGGCACTTTGTGGTTGAGATTTGACATTAATAAAAAAAAAGCGATTTTCCGTAAGCGCATTATCTGATATGGTCATCGAAAATAAGACGATGTGACACGCGTTTTAGCAATCTTTAATAAACGCCATCCAAAATCTGTTGGCAATGATGGGAACTTTGCAAGTCCCCTTTGTGAGTTCGAGGGTAATCTTAACGGAATTATTATTCTTCAATTCCCTACTCAACGGTTAATAGAAGGTAGCGAATGCTATTTGCCCAAATAACCTCCGACCGAAATTTGGTTTTTTCCGTTTTCCTTCGACTTGTAAAGTTCAACATCCGCAAGACGAAACAAATCATTGAATCGTACCAAAGCACCTTCTGCATTATCTGCAACACCCATGCTTATAGTTACCAAGACAGGTGTTTCTTCAAAGAGAATTCCCAAGTTTCGGACTGTCTCCGCCATTTGCTCTGCCTTTCTCTTTCCTACTTCAAGTGTTACCCCTCGTAAAATTGCAACGAACTCATCTCCACCATAACGACCAATGATGTCATCTCCCCGTATCACGCTCGAACACGCCTCGCCTACCTTACGAATGACTTCATCACCGAAAAGGTGCCCATATGAATCATTGAATTGCTTAAAATTATCCACATCGAACGCAATACAAACAATATTTTCATATCTTTCAGCGGCTTTTCTGAGCCATTCGTTTGCTGTTGTTTCCAGGCAATGTCGATTCGGCAAACCTGTAACGTGGTCAGTGTTTGCCTGCTTCTCCAATTCTGTCAGACTGTGTTTCACTTCAAGTTTCAAGGCGGTCAGTTCCAGTTCTCTCTTTCTAACCTCCTGAAGCACCGATATATATTCCTTTTGAACCAAAAATCCCGCTTGTATGTCCCCCATTTCATCACACAGCTTACATCTCTTTTCAGATCGG
>JAKADF010000260.1 GCA_021820805.1 Bacillota bacterium | reverse complement strand
TGCAAAGGTGACAAGAGATGTAATGATGGAAGCGTATAGCCATACATATCCTCAGTATGGGTTTGAAAACCACGCAGGGTATGGTACAAAAGAGCACTTGTCAGCTTTAGAACAGTTTGGACCAACACCGTTGCATCGACAAAGTTTTGCACCAGTAAAGAAGTTCACACAAATACACTTAGAAATTTAGCAGAGACAAAAATGCACAGCAAATGAAAGTAGGGGTCAGTAAATGGATAGTCCGAGAGTCGGGCCGCTCTCTCCTGCTCTAAACCTTATAAAAAATGTGTCAAAAGTTTTTTTAGACCCTTCTGGTAATCCAATAGACGCATCTTCAAAACCGTCATCTGCGAATATTGGCCAGCCAAACAGCCAAGGGCCCGTGGAACAGATGGACGCAAGACTTCAAAAATTTACGTCGCTTGAATCTTTGTTGCCAATTAAAATTTTGGGAAGCCCGGTGCTCATGCGCTCTGAATGGGCTTGGAAGCGTCTTATAGCTACTGCTTTAGAGGCAGGCAGTTATACATCTTCTGATACGGCATCAGGATTCAAGGCAAAGGTTTTATTCGAAGGGTGGGAGTCGCAAATCAGTACGGCACCCAAGACATCGCCCACAAAAGAATCAGCGTCGTCCCCCTCTGCTCCGAAAACGGACTTGAGGTATGAGTCTGCAGTTAAGCTTTTATGGACTCTTTTAGCGTCCGCGTCCGACAGTAGTTCAGGATTGGACAGTTGGCGAATAGAAACACCTCGTCTGCATGAGAAAGGCCCACTTGTAGAGTTTTCGAATTTAAACCAGGCGGATATAAAGCAATTGTCGGCTGGAGTTAAGCAGTGGGTAATTAAGGACCGTTTGACAAGCAGTGTTCAGTTTGGTGCTTATGAGCGAATTGGACAGGGAATGTTTTTTCCAAGTAGTGCACCTGGATTGCCAAAGTCCGTTGCGTATCGTTATCAGGCGAGAAAGCAAACCCGGATTACCGGAAGAGGTAAGCTGGTGCACAGGATACAGTTCGAAATGCGCGTTAACAACCAACCGATTCGCTGTACATTAACATCAATGAAGCCGACACTTTGGGTACATTTCGATACAGATGATGATTTATTAAAAAAACATCTTACAATTGGGCAGGAAATACTGACTCTTACTCTCAAAGGGACAGGTTGGAATTTAGAGCAGTGGACGGTAAGCAGCTACGAAGATATGGGGGTTATAGAATGAGGCCTAAAAAGGCAGTTGCTTTACGATATGAACAACATAAGGATAGTGCACCGCGAATTGTTGCGAAGGGTGCTGGTGAGGTCGCACAAGCTATTATCCAGGCTGCAAAAGAAGGGAATGTACCTGTTCTTAAACAGAACGCTCTAGTAGAGTCACTTATTTCTTTGGAACTCGATAGTGTAATTCCTGAAGAACTATACCAAGTTGTCGCGGAAGTTCTTAGTTATGTCTATCAAGCGCGCAAATGGTAATGGTTACTATAAAAAGCAGCTCGGCGCTTATGGAGAATCACTAGCGGCAAAGTATTTGTCGGATGTTCTCGGTTGGGCAGTCTTTGAGCGCAACTGGCAATGTAAATCGGGTGAAATCGATATAATTGCACGGTATGAGAACTCTATCGTTCTTGTAGAAGTTCGTACTAGGAGTGAAGGCGGTAGTTTTGGAACAGCTGTGGATTCCGTAAACCCTCGTAAACTACAGCAAATGAAGAGGGTTGGCCGCATATATGTTCATTCTAATACAAGTTTTCCTGAAAATACGACGGTTCGATTTGATCTCATTGCAATTCAAATTTTTCATGGCACAACTGTTGATTTTCAGCATTTTCAAAATATCATTTGCTGAGAAAAGTATTGCGTAAGAATACGGCTTCCTCAACATGGATTCGAGAGATTTTGTCACTTCCTGCAAGTGCGGATATAGTGCGTGACAGACGGTAAATTGCATCAATGCCACGCCTTGACAACTGTAATCCAGTGCCAATACGGTCGATTAATTCACGTGCGTCTTTATCAAGATCCGCCCAATTGACCCAATTTTTAGTGGTATTTGTTTTCATCCTCAATATCTGCTTTGCCTCGATTACTTTTTTTCTTAATCTTTCGGAATGGGTTTTAGTCGTTGTTTTTTTATTGACAATGTGGGGCTCTATTTTCATTACAATGTCCATCCTGTCAAGTAAAGGTCCAGATAGCTTATGAAAATAACGTTTGACATCAATATTTGTGCAAACACATTCTCCAAATCCCCTCAGGCCGCAAGGGCAAGGATTTGTTGTGGCTATAAGTACAAACTTTGCAGGAAATTTTATTGCTTTCCCCGAACGTGATACATATACAGCGTGTCCAGACAGCGGTTCCCGTAATGATTCAAGTGTTTTACGAGGGAACTCAAGGAGTTCATCTAAAATTAAGATCCCGTTATGAGAAAATGAGACTTCCCCCGGATGAGGCGGGTTGCCGCCGCCAATCAGACCTGCTGGTGTTAACGAATGGTGGGGAATTCGTACAGGCGGTCTAGGATAGTTCCAGCCTTTATTCTGATAAGCTTGTGCAATGGTGTAAACCTCAAGTGCTTCTTCTGGGTTTAAATCTGGGAAAATTGTTTGGAATCTTTCTGCTAACATTGTTTTTCCAGAACCAGGAGGCCCGATGAGCAAAGTGTGGTGATTACCAGTTGCTGCAATTGTGAGTGCCCGTTTTGCTGATTCTAAACCATCTATTTCCGCCATATCAATTTCATCTCGAATTGTTTCACCCAAAACAGAACCTGATTTAGAATTGGTAAAAGAGCTTTCAAGTCTCAGTGCCTTACACACATGAGACAAATCACTGCCGAACAACCAATTTGATCCGTTTGGAATCATGTGGTGCCCTGGCTGGGACTCAGATACAACAATATAATTTATCCCTTCTTGCATAAACGTTATTGTTACGCCAAGTGCTTCACGAACTGGAATCAAAAGACCGCTTAAACTCAGTTCCGCGCAAAACGCAATACGATTTGTTTCATGCGGGAGGTAACCGGCAGCGCGTAAAATTGCGATGGTAATCGCTAAATCTAGACCAGCACCATGCTTTCGCATGCTGGCAGGGGATAAATTAACTGTAATGCGGCCCTGTGGAAATCCGATTCCAGCATTGCGAATCGCAGAGCGTATTCGTAATTTAGATTCGGTAACGGCTGAGTCCGGGAGTCCGACAATCGAAAATTGAGGAAATCCTGGGACTACATCCGCTTCAACTCGTACAAGAACACCTTCAATACCTTCTAAAACTGCACCAACAGCTATACCAATCATTTTAGGTCCTTCTTTCTGCCGGATAAAGAAAATTAGGAATGCAAATAGGGATGTACCGCATCAGATATACCAAGAAATTCGATTTAGTGCGATAACGGAGAGGAAAAAAGCAATATTTGTCGCAAATATTGTACAGGGGAGCTTAACATGATTGGGATGAACAGGGGTGTCTATATGCCGCATTCACGTAAGAAAGAAGAACGAGATCACGGACGGAAATCGTTATTAAAAAACCGTGTTGTTGATTTAAAGGCTTTCCGAAGGCATAAAAACGCAAAATCAAGGCAAGAGCGACACTTCAATTATCGAACTCTTTTGTATGCTCTTGCTTTGGCTCTTGCGTTTTTGTCAATTGCCTGCGGCATATTAGGATTTGTCATCCTGCCATTTAGGGCGCAACTTATTCTTTTATCTGTGTTTTTTGCGGTAATTGGATTTGTCGTTGGGCTCATCATGTGTGCTCTCTTAGACAGAAGGGCGAGAAAAGTATTGAGTTATCTATGCATTGGACTCTTACTAGCATTTGTTGCAGGAATTATTAAGTTAGGTTTTTAAGATTAATCATACAGACTTTTCGTGAAAAGTTGTAAATGGTCTTCATGTATTTTATCCTTATGGAGGACTACTGCGTTAAAACTTTACGCATGACCATAATGGAAGACAGAGCAAGGGAGGATTTGGAGAGTGAACATTCACGAGTATCAAGCGAAAGCAGTACTCAAAGAATTTGGGGTCGCTGTGCCGTCAGGTAAGGTAGCGTTCACAGTAGAAGAGGCTGTTGAAGCTGCAAAAGAACTAGGCGGCAAAGCAGTTGTAAAAGCTCAAATTCATGCTGGTGGCCGTGGAAAAGCCGGCGGTGTAAAATTAGCAAAGTCACTTACTGAAGTTGAACAACATGCAACAGAATTGCTTGGAAAGACACTGGTTACTCATCAAACCGGGCCTCAAGGTAAAGTTGTAAAGCGTCTTTTGATAGAACAACTGACTGATATTAAAAAGGAATACTACATAGGTGTCGTGTTAGATCGCGCTTCTGGCCGAGTCGTTATGATGGCATCCGAAGAAGGCGGCACAGAAATTGAAGAAGTTGCTGCGAAGACACCGGAAAAGATTTTTCGTGAGACAATTGACCCGGCAACCGGACTTCTTCCATTTCAAGCAAGAAGCCTTGCTTTTAGCATCAACATTCCAAAAGAATTAGTGAATAAAGCGGTCAAGTTTATGACTGGACTGTACAATGCGTTTGTTGCGAAAGACTGCTCCATCGCTGAAATTAATCCTCTTGTTGTAACAGGTGATGGCAATGTTATGGCACTCGACGCTAAATTGAATTTTGATGATAATGCTCTTTATCGTCACAAAGATATTTTGGAGCTTCGCGATTTGGAAGAAGAAGATCCCAAAGAAATTGCGGCTTCCGAATTCGGTCTTAATTACGTAGCGCTAGATGGAAACATCGGCTGTATGGTTAATGGCGCAGGCCTTGCAATGTCGACCATGGACACAATTAAGTACTATGGCGGAGATCCGGCAAACTTCCTTGATGTTGGCGGCGGTGCAACAGAAGAAAAGATTACGGAAGCATTCAAGATTATCCTTTCTGATGAGAAAGTCAAAGGTATTCTTGTTAATATTTTTGGCGGTATCATGAAATGTGATGTTATAGCAAATGGCGTCGTAGCAGCTGCAAAGCAAATCAATCTGGACAAGCCGCTTGTTGTACGTCTTGAAGGAACGAATGTGGACCTTGGTAAAAAGATTCTAAATGAATCTGGATTAAACATGGTTGCTGCTGACTCACTTGCAGACGCAGCTCAAAAAATTGTCGGGTTGGTGTAAGGAGGGATAACCGATGAGTATTTTGGTAAATAAGGATACACGCGTTATTACGCAAGGTATTACCGGAGCGACGGGGTTGTTCCATACCCAGCAGGCAATCGAATATGGAACGCAAATGGTCGGTGGTGTTACACCTGGTAAAGGCGGCATTACGGTTGAAGGCGTTCCGGTGTTTAACACTGTATCCGAAGCAGTTCGTGAAACAGGTGCAAATGCTTCTGTTATCTATGTTCCGCCTGCGTTTGCAGCGGATTCTATCATGGAAGCAGTTGACGCAGAGCTCGATTTGGTCATTTGTATCACTGAGGGAATTCCGATTCTCGATATGGTGAAGGTAAAACGTTACATGGAAGGCCGCCATACACGGCTTGTTGGCCCAAACTGCCCAGGTGTTATCACACCGAGCGAATGTAAGATTGGTATTATGCCTGGCTATATCCACACACCTGGTCATGTTGGAGTGGTTTCCCGCAGTGGTACGCTCACGTATGAAGCTGTTTATC
>JAKADF010000259.1:1407-5647 GCA_021820805.1 Bacillota bacterium | reverse complement strand
CCCATGGTAACCTAACCAGTATAAGAGATTTTCAGAGCTGAATCCTGATGAATCAGCGGAAGCACAAGGAGGAATAGATTCTGAAAGCAAAGTACTTAATGGCAGGACTCGTTGCACTCTCTACCATAGGGTCTATGGGAACAGTTACAGCCATGGCAAGCACAAATGCTGCGGTGACTGTTAAACATAACGCATATTTAATTACTGCGCCAAAAAGCGGATCGACACGTATTGCTCTTGAAAAAGCGGGATCCCATCTTACCGTTATTTCAGGAAGCAACAAATACTGGTGGCATGTCAAAGATGCGAGTGGCCGAACCGGTTATATCACTACGAACACCTATTACACTTCTTCATCTAGCATTGCACCGATAACCCCAACCACTAGCGTAACCAAATCTGCATCCACATCTGCAATTACGCCGGCCACTTCCGCTTCGCCAAACAAGGACGTAGTGGAAGTACTACATAATGCATATATCATCTCAGCTCCAAGGTCAGGCTCGACAAGGATAAAGTTAGAACAAACAGGCACACAACTGACCATCGAAAGTGGCAGTAATGCTTATTGGTGGCATGTGAAAGACGCAAGCGGTGCACAAGGATACATCACAAGAAGCTCATACTACACGAAGGAAACTGCACCACTTGGCGTAAAGCTTCCACAAGGTGTAACGCTGGATCCAGCTATTACGCCGATTGCGCCAATAAATGCAACTGCACAAGAGAAATTTAATGCAATTTTACAAGTCGCTCAAAGTAAACTTGGGACACGCTATGTGTGGGGCCACAATGAAGATAGAGGTCAAATCGGCTTTGATTGCTCGAACTTTACGGCATACGTGTATCACCATGCACTCGGATACATTATTTCAACTTCTTCAGTGACACAATACAGATCCGTTGGAACAACCGTACCGATTTCAGATATGCAGCCAGGAGATTTGTTGACATTCAACGATGGCGGACATACAGGAATCTACATCGGGAACAACCAAATGATTCAATGCGGCGGCGGACTCGGCAAAGTAGGCTATTTGAGTGTTGCACCAGGGGCATATTGGTATAACCATTTATCCGCTGTAAAGCAAATGTTTTAGCAGACATCCCGAATTAGTCTATGGATGCAAAATAGATTATTGATATGGCATAGGCGGCCTACTTTGCTGTTCTTGAACAGCCTTATGAATTAACACTTTATCAAGTGGCAGCGCCTTTTTCCCACAACTGCACCACATTGAAGGATATGGGAACTCCGAAACGTGCTCTTTCCCGCACTCACATATGTATCGAGTTGCGGGAAGCACTTTTACAAATGTTTCTACGTTCCCGGTAACTGGTTCGCCAATCTGTTCAGGAGTCCATGACGCTTGCATCAACTGAACGTCTTTCTCGTGAATCGGGAATTGGACAACCATCGTTCCGCTTTCCGTATCACATTTACGTCGCTTCCCGTAATATTTGATCACGTTACTTGGCATTGCTGATTCAACAAAATAAATGAAATCCGCGCTGTGTCCGTCAATTGGATGACCAACGATTTTGTACCACCTGAAGGGTTTGGGCTTTGCCATATTGAACTCCCCCTCTCCATAGCAGTTTAACTTTTCCTCACTTAGCACAAGTTTAAACACCAAATATCAAAATTCCATTGAAACAGATATTTCCAACAAGAAACTTTGTGATTTTTTTCTCATCATGGAGCATTCCCAAGAATAACAGCGCGATTGACCATAAAATCAACACCAGCCTTTCTTATCGCCTTCAATAAAGCCTAAGTATTTTTGACGATTTTGTGACAATCGTAGTATATTTACTTTACCGGCTAAATAGAAGGGTTGTGCTAAATATGTGGCTAGATATCATTGCTGGTTCGATTGGCGCACCGCTACTTTTAATTCAAGTTATCTTAATGTGGAAATACCTGTTCGTATTTCTCAATGAACAATCTGTACATCAATCATCGCTAAATTAAATTTAGATTTAAATTTCCTACTATTGAAAATATGAGCATAACATTTTGTTAAGTACCCTCACGCTTTTTGTGAGGGTACTTAACTGTATTCAATCCCCGATTCCTTCGAATTACACAAATATTTTGGGCAAAAAACGAGCAACCCCCTTGTAGCAATTTCCCTTTTTAATCGGATCCTTCATGAAATTCAATGCGACAATTTGTCGATTAATATTCCTTTATCAAGCCCCCAATTTCAATGAAATTTCAATATTCAGATTTCAATCTAAGTAAAGAAACAATTTCCATTTGGGGGCATGATAAATGAAGAAACAAAATATATTGAAAGGCCTTTTGGCATTATCTGCATTTGCATCTGTTCCTCTGTTTAGTACAACAGTTGCAATGGCTGATACAAATTTTGATAGTCAATATCAAGCTAACGCGGCACAAGAAGCCTCTTTACTGCAGACTGCAGAGGCGTCCAGCGTTACTAGTTCATACATTTCCTCAATTAGCAGTACAGTTCAAAACATCAATACACAAATCCCGAATCTTTACGGTGCAGAACAATTCCTTTCAAATACATTAGCAAATATTCCACAAATCGGAGTACCTGAACCGCAACAATGGCAAAATCAGGTTAATCAACTAAACAAAAAACGAAATAACTTACTTCATCAGTCACAACTTGCCTGGAAAAATGTAAACAAATTTTTTCACAGCCGTAACAAGAAACAATATTGGGATGCTCGCGCTGTATGGTCCAGAATTGGTGTTCAAGTTGCCGATGTAAACAAACAGTTGGCCAATTTGAGGGGGGAAGAGAATACTTGGAAGTCTGCATTTAATAAAGGGGCTTACAATAATGGATTAACAAGTTTGCAGGAGTCAATTTTGAAATTACAGACAACTGCAATTTACTATACAAAAGAATGGATTTCTCTCGAACAGAATGGCCAATCCAGTACTACGGGTAACCCTACCCTTTCTGTACCTAGCATTTCTGCAAGTGTGAATAATGGAATTAATTATATCTCAGTTAGCAATGCAGAATATGGAGCTACCGTGTACTTATACAACGCTTCAAATGGATCTCTAGTTTCAACCGCTGCCGCGAATCAGTATGGAAATGTAACCTTCTCTAATGTGCAGGCGGGAAGCTATTACGTTGTTCAAGAATTAAACGGTTCACAAAGCGGCGAGTCAAATGTAGTATCCGTATCAAATAACTACACCCTTACTGCACCAAGCATCTATGCTGGTCTTAGTAACGGAATATACACCATCACAGTCACCAACGCTGAATATGGAGCTACCGTGGATTTATATAACGCGGCGAATGGAGCTTTAGTAACATCTGCTACTGCGGATCAGTATGGAAATACAACCTTCTCTAGTGTACAGGCAGGAAACTATTACGTGATCGAATACTTAAACGGTGCACAAAGCCCTTCATCGAATACTATATATATCAGCTAGAAAACATCGCAAATGGAGTGCCAAATCGTACATCGAATTGCACTCCATTTTTTCTTTTCATATCAAGAAGGGAGAATAGGTATTGCAGCCAAAATCAGAAAAGGAAAAAATGTTAAGTGGGGAGTTATATCTCGCGTCCGACCCGCAACTAACAAAGGAACGTGAGAATGCCAGAAGGCTCACTAGACTCTTTAATCAAACCACCGAAGCGGAATATGAAAGGAGAACAGAACTTCTAAAAGAGCTCCTCGGTTCCACGGGTAAGAACATATATGTCGAACCAACTTTCCGTTGTGATTATGGATACAATATTCATGTCGGCGAGAACTTTTACGCTAATTTTGATTGCGTTATTCTAGACGTTTGCGAAGTACATATTGGAGACAACTGCCTGATGGCACCAGGTGTTCATATCTACACAGCTACTCACCCACTCAATCCTATTGAACGAAACTCTGGTAAGGAATACGGGAAACCTGTGGTAATTGGTAACAACGTCTGGGTCGGAGGAAGTGCTGTTATAAATCCAGGCGTAATTATCGGTGTCAATGCGATGATAACCTCGGGAGCAGTAGTCACTACAGATGTTCCAAGCAATGTTGTTGTTAGAGGAAATCCAGCAAGATTCATCAAGCAAATTGAAGTGTAACGCTACCACAATAATCCTAAGTTCGGTTTGGTCGGGGCTATGCGATACAAAGCATTGCCCTATTTGTTATGCATGGGTAGTTCAAGTTCATTCCATAACTTCCATGTAGCCGCTAGAGCAGCAGCTGTGTTAAAAATAAGTATAACATCAGCAAG
>JAKADF010000259.1:0-1397 GCA_021820805.1 Bacillota bacterium | reverse complement strand
AGAGGTGGGACTGTGGAGAACGCTCTGTTAAACATGAATCTTCAAAACTCGGATCCAAATAAAATATCCACGGCGATAAAATCCACTGTCGCCAGCAGGAGATTCAACCATTTCAAAGGTCTATCGATGGTGCTTTTGGGGGCTGTGCTTTGGGGCGTTTCAGGGACTGCTGCACAGGTATTATTTCAGAGCTATGGGTTTGACCCTGGTTGGTTAGTCACCGTACGGATGAGTGCTGCTGGATTACTGCTTTTAGTTGGCATTTCGATGAATACAGGTCTCCAGCAGACAATTTCAGTATGGAAGGACAAGCGGGACGCTCTGAAACTCGTGTTGTTTGGCATTATTGGTTTGCTTGGTGTCCAATATTCCTACTTTGCTGCAATCCGCTACGGAAATGCGGCAACGGGAACCATGCTTCAGTACATGGGACCGATATTCATTACCGTGTATGTAGCACTCAGACAACGACGTATACCTGGTGCCTCACAGCTTGCCGCAGTTTTCTTGGCATTGGCGGGCGCTTTCCTTCTAGTTACAAATGGGAATGTAAATAGTTTCTCTGTGAGTCCGCTGGCAGTATTTTGGGGATTGGTTTCAGCGATAACGCTCGCATTTTACTCATTGTTTCCGCAAAACTTACTCCAAAAATACGGATCGGCAAACATCGTCGGGTGGGCAATGTTTATAGGTGGTATCGGTATGTCGTTCATCACTCCACCGTGGCATTTTACAGGTCATAGTTCATTAAGGACATGGTGGCTTGTAGGCTTCGTTGTCTTGTTTGGGACTTTAATTGCGTTTTATGTGTATATTGCGAGCTTAAAATACATTTCGGCATCAGAAGCAAGCCTGTTGTCGTGCGGTGAGCCATTATCTGCCTCAATCCTTGCGGTTGCTGTTTTGCATGTACAAATGGGCAAGGCATCTATGCTTGGAGGACTATGCGTTCTTGTTACCGTCACCCTGCTAGCACGCAAAGGGGCGGCAGAAAGCTAAATTGACCTATACCACCGATTACTAAAATGTTGTATTCGAAGGTGAAACCCATGGTGTTTGATTTATTATTTGAGAACGATGTCCCCTCATTCCTTCGCTACTGCGCGAAGGAAGCAAAATATTGTCTCTTCGCCAGTGGACAAATTCATGTCCAAAATTCGACGGAGGGATATTGATGAATTCTTTTTCTTTCAACCACTTGTCGGTACATTCCTAGGGTGGTTAATTCTTGGCGAAGTAGTTGGAACATCAACAAAGAGCGACAGACAGCCTCTGTCGCTCTTTGTTACACAGAATTACTGGACTAAATGGCAGGAGTTCAATAGCAATTCACAGTAAACTTTAATGAGATGCATTAGATGGAGGTGGCCAAATGCAAAACCTTTTTACGTTCTTGA
>JAKADF010000258.1 GCA_021820805.1 Bacillota bacterium | reverse complement strand
CGACCACTTTTTATATGATGCTTAAATCTGCAACTGCTACAATCCTTGGTAAGTCAGAGCTCACATCACATGAACGAACAATTCCATGGGAGATTGCAAGAAAATCAATGGTCATCTTTATGCTGTCAATGGGCGTCGTTATGTTAGGAACACTTATTGACGCAGCGTACGAGCCTCAGATATCTTTTATTAAGATAATTTTTGAAGAGGTTTCTGCGTTTGGAACAGTTGGACTGACAACGGGAATTACCGGAATTATTGACGATCCGATGAAATGGGTGCTAATCTTCACGATGTATATTGGGCGGATCGGAATATTTACGTTCCTGGTCAGCATGTCTCAGAAAAAGCGCACATCCGTTTCCTACGTTACGGAAAGAATTTTGATTGGATAAGAGGGATACCGTGGCAAAACGAATGAAACAAAAAACAATTGGCATTATCGGAGCAGGCCGCTTTGGAACAGGAGCTGCTAAAGAATTAATTCGACTTGGACACGAGGTTTTAATCGTTGATAGAGATCCAGCAGCACTCGAGCCACTCGTAGATAGTTGCCATACAGCAATTGGAAATGCAGAGAGCATGAGTTTTTTAGCCGAAGCGGGCTTCAAAAACGTCGACTCTGTTATCATTGCCATCGGTGACAATGAAACCTCTTCAAATCATGCAACAATCAATTGCAAAGATTTCGGATTATATGTCGTCGCCAAAGCAATGCATACTAGACATGGAAAGATACTAGAGCGCCTCGGTGCTGACCGCATCGTTTATCCAGAATACGATTCCGGTATCCGATTAGCACGATTACTGACTAGATCATCTGTACTGGAAAGGATTGAACTATACGAAGAAGTTGTGATGATGGAACTAGAAGCTGCGGGCCACCTGTTAAATAAAACACTGGCTGAAATTAATTTACCCAGGCGCTTTGGAGTTCAAATTGTTCTCATTGTACGTGGAAAACGAACTATATTCCCTGTCGCGGCAGCTGACATGATTCAAGAAGGCGACAAAATCGTTTGCCTTGGTTCCTCAGAATCATTAAACCAAGTTGCAAAACTTTGTCGTTAGGTCGATAAGTAGTTAAGGCAACAAGGCGTTAAGACCCTCGGATTTCGATGGATGCTTGGAGTACGGGGGTGCAGGCTTCAGTCACGCGGGTGGATAGCGGGCACATTGGTACTTATCTGCCCAGCGAGATCCACCCACGCAAGAGGATAGCTGCCATTTTGACATCTATTCTCCTAGTGCAGCATCTTCCCTGATCGACAATAAGTATCCTTTCATCATCTATCCTCTTCAAACCATGGAACCCCTCCCCGGTTATAGCCGGCCATTACGCCCTCTAATCTGTCTGATGCCCCATTCCTTCTAGCAATAGGCACCATTGTGTAATCTATCTAATCCGTTCGCCTCAACCGTACTCCTCAATAGGTACCATTCCAATACTTATTCATTCGGTATCCATCCAGCATACCCCTATGCGGTATCCAAGGAACCTGATCCGCCTACCTAATATGCCTTCCTGCTCCGCTTGGTACCGTTCCGCTCAAGTTCGAACCTTGTCCCTCCTTAGCGACCACACCGCTTCAAAGTTACCGAGTACTAAGCAGCTCTTTACTTATTTGTGAAAGTCGCGGTCATTACACAGCCGACAAAGGCGAAATAGTAAGACTATTATATGAATAAATATCCTTTAATTTGGAAATGATAGAATACATAGGCTCGTTCAAAGGAGGTAAACACACATTGCTCCAAAATGTTACTGCGAGGCGAACTAGAGCCTGCATATCTTCATTTTCCGTTACTGAACTTCGTTTAAGGAACCCTTTCGTTGTTGCATTTTGGTCATTCGCATTCCCTGGTTGCGGGTACCTGACTCAGGGTCGATATATAAAAGGGATGTTGTTTATTTTGTGGGAAATGTTTGTAAATACGAGGGCCCACATAAACCTGGCAATCATGTATTCTCTTCTCGGACAATTTGATATGTCAAAGGAGGTGATAGACACAAGATGGCTTCTTGCATATGTTCCAGTTTATGTTTATGTCATCTGGCATGCATACACTGAAACGATTGATATGAATAAGTTATGTGTTTTAGCAGACAGAGAAGATGTACCACTCACTCCGTTTGCTATTAAAACACTTGATATAAACTTTCTCGATAAAAGGCATCCGTGGCTCTCAGCAATATGGTCTGCCTTTACTCCTGGTCTTGGGTATCTATATGTACACAAAGTGTTATTAGGTCTATTTTTTATCGCTTGGACAGTGAATTTCGTTTACTTTTCACATTCCTTGGAAGCTACACACCTTTTTATGGTTGGGCATTTTGAACAAGCTAAAAGCGTTTTAAACATGGAATGGCTTCTTTTCTTACCGTCTATCTATGGATTCGTCATCTATGACAGCTATTCCTCATGTGTCGAGTTGAATAAGCTTTTCGAAAAGGAACAAAGATATTTTCTGCGTAAAAACTATCAAAATGCAAACTTCTCTATAACAACATGACAATTTAACCGGAGGCTTCTTATGTATATATTCGCATCATTCGAGCAGTCGGTTTTTTTAGAACTAGCAATTACTGAGCTAGAACAGAAAGGTATTTTCAAAAGTAAAATAATGGCTGTCCCACTTAATTCAAGAATGAAAGAACGTCAACTATTTGATACGATCCACCGTGCTGATGGGCTCAGTCTATTCGATTTAGCTGCAATTCTCGCCACATGTTTCATGCTATTAGGCGTGATTTACGGCTTCGTACTAACTTTAGGTCCTATATTGTGGGGGTTGATTGGATTTGTCAGCGGGCTTTTACTAGGATTTATCATCAAACTGGCCGTGGTGTTTACGAAAGGTTCTGTGCGAAATAAGAATCGGAAAGCCTCGGAAGTTGTGGTTGTAGTAAAATGCCATGAAGAACAAGCTGACCTTGTCGAAAAAATATTATGGGAAAATACAGCCCTTGGTGTCGCGAAAGCTTAAATTATAAAAAGAAAGAGTGAGAATTGTCGAGAAAAACTATTTATAGAACACGACGTTCGACACCCTTTTCATTCCTTATCCTGTAAATTCGTAATCAATCGAAATCTACCAATCAAATTAGTAGAACCCCCATATAAGAGGAGGAAGATTACGAATGTCATGGAAATTAAAAACTCTTTTTGCAGTTGTACTCTCATTTGTTGGTTTAAACCCAATGGTTTACGCGCAAACGAATTCACAAACAAATTCTAAGCAGACAGTACTCCAAGGAAACCACAATGGATGGTTACTGCAAAATTCGAGTGACTTGGGACAAGCGGACTCGGGCAAGTTGATGGATCTGTCGATTATTCTACGAGCAGGCAATAATCCTCGTGGTCAGTCACTAAATGACTTCGTAAAAAATGTATCGAATCCATCCGACCCAAGTTACCGTCATTTCGTATCTTCCACCTCTTTTAAACAAAACTTTTCTCCTTCAGATGATGAAGTAAACCTCGTCAAGCAGTTTCTAATTGATAACGGATTTACGATTAAAAATGTATTCAGCAACAATCTGGTTATCCAAGTACAAGCCCCAATTGGTACGGTAGAACGGACATTTAACGTCACAATTAACCAATACCAACATGGAAATAAAACATTCTTTGCAAATTATCAGGATCCGCAGGTTCCAGCCAATATCAGCTCACTCATCCTCGCAATTACCGGTATGACAACATTCTCAAATTTTACGAACAATAAGGCTCAGAGCTCAAACTACGAGTCTGCCAGGTCTGCCACGAGCAGTTCAGTCAGTCCTCCGCCTGTAAAACTGAGTGACCAACATGGGGGATTATATGGTCCACAAAAAGTTCAGGACTTCTACAACGTTAATCCTCTTTATGGTCATGGAAACGGTTCAAACACAACACTCGCCATTGCGACGCTGGCGAATTTTAGCCCAGGTGACGCAAATTACTTCTGGAATTACTATGGGATTATACGAAGTGGAAATCTTAATGTAATTCCTGTAGACGGAGGATTTGATCCAAAAATACCAGCACCTGGTGCGGGGGAGACTGCACTTGATGTTGAACAATCGGGATCGATTGCGCCTGGTGCAAATATAGAAGTATACGAAGCGCCGAACACAAGCCCCGGTTTCCTCGATTTGTTCTACCGTGTAGCAGCAGATAATACAGCAGACACAATGTCTGTCAGTTGGGGTGAAGATGAAAAATATGAAACCCCTGCATATCACGCGGCAATGGATCAAGCATTCCTCGAGGGGGCAGCAGAAGGTATCTCGATGTTTGCAGCCGCAGGAGACAATGGTGCATATGACAGCGGCGGTGAGCAACTCGGCGTCGACAGTCCGTCATCTGACCCAAACATAACTGCCGCTGGCGGAACGATTTATCCAGGAATGGCCTATCATAAGAGTGGGACAGCTCCCATTTATGATGTCAAACAGGAATCCGCTTGGGGCTGGGATTGGACGCTCCCATTCTATTCACTCTTTGGATATAACAATGAAAATCAATGGAAGCAGCAGATTTACCCAACTGGAGGAGGCGGGGGAGTAAGTAATGATTGGTCTTTGCCTTGGTACCAAAATGGTATCTCTGGTGCTGACATAACTGGACGAAACGTGCCCGATATTTCATTGAATGCCGATCCGTTTTCAGGATACACCTTGTACGACAGCTTTAGCGGAGGGCCAGATGGAAGCGGATGGTCGTACGGATGGGGCGGAACCTCATTCGTCGCACCTCAGCTAAACGGTATCACAGCACTAATGGATAGTATCGTAAAAGGACGGCTTGGCTTTTTGAATCCCGCATTGTATCAACTTGCAAGTCAAAGCAATGCCTATGGAAAAGCCGAATCTCCATTCAACGATGTTACAAGCGGGGACAATTGGTACTTTGCAGCAACGACGGGGTATGATGATGCAACGGGAATCGGATCGTTAAATGTTACAACCCTGGAAGGAGATTTAGCTTCATTCTGCAGGAAATAATCTAGGAATAACAAGAATCAGGAGACTGTGAGCTGTCTCCTGATTCTTTTCTGTGGGGTATAAAAACCTATTGTTGGCGGTTTAAATCCAAAGAAGAATAAACAGCAGCAGCAGAATAACCAAAACCAACAACGCCCATACCCACATCCGTTGCCAAAGAAACTTTATCTGCCTCTGTTCATACATTGCAAGGTCTGCCGCCCTTTTCATCAGGCTCTCCAGGTCACTTTTATGAAACGTACCAATATACGTACTATGCACCTTGGAACCATGAGGCTTGTAACGGATTTTTACGTCGCAGACGTCACCGCCGACATGCATAATAACACCATAATACCCGGCAAAATCGCTGTCAGCACTGGACTTAATCCGAACTCGCTGCCCGGACCTAAAATCCCCTTTTCGCCCCATCGAGCCTCCTCCTTAGAAGTGCTGTCAGTGCAACACTCACTAAGGTATGCCTTGGGGACATCTTTCATGACGTTCTGGGCACCATGAGCCTAATAAGGCGTACCATGACTTTTGTCACTGTATATCCTTCCCGATCTTTCAACGAGTCTAACCAAAACGCTTCTTCTGATGCCTGCCGAACAAGCGTCCCATACATCCGCTGGTTCACATTATTCATCTTTGTTTGCCATATTGAACGCTTTTCTGG
>JAKADF010000257.1 GCA_021820805.1 Bacillota bacterium | reverse complement strand
GCAAGGAACAAATGTGAAACAGGCGGCGGCAGTGGTGTTGAATCCGAAAACTGGTGCTGTACTGTCTATGGTTAGTTATCCATATCTAGATCCCAACTGGTTTGTCGACCCAAAACAATATGCAGCACATTCCAAAGAACTCAATTCCTACCCAAGTCCCGCATACAATGATGCGATGCAAGGGTTGTTCATGCCTGGTTCTACTGTGAAACCTGGCAATATGCTTCTAGGTTTGCTCGATAATATCATTACGCCAACAACTAAAATTGACGACCCCGGTTATTTAATGATAGGTAACTATCAGATGCATGGTGATGCTGTTAATGGTATGGGATGGGTTGATCCGATTGAAACGCTTCAGGTTTCGGATGATATTTTTATGTATCAACTGGCTTTATGGATGGCCCATTATCCGCCTTCCGGAATGAGCATCTCCACGTGGATGACCACGCTCCGTACACAAGCTCTTGATAAATTCCATAGTTTCGAGGAGAAGCTTGGGTTAGGCGTAAAAACTGGAATAGATTTACCTGGGGAATCAAAAGGGTATTTTACAGATAACAAGACATTATATGATTTACCAGCGACAGCAATTGGTCAAGATCAGGCATTTACGCCGCTGGAGCTTGCAGATTATGTGGCAACTATTGCTGACAGCGGTAAACGCATGCAGCCTCATGTACTGGAGTCTATCTCTTCACCTGCAGGCAAAAAAATAAAAACATTTCAGCCGAATATTGAGCAACAAATTTCTGCTCCGTCAAAGTACTGGGATATCCTCCATCAAGGAATGTACGAAGTTTGCAACACTCCACTAGGTACTGCGTCTGGAAGTTTTATAAACGCTCCATATAAGGCCGCTGGTAAGACAGGGACGGCGCAGCAGGGTGGAGGGAAAAACGATATTTCGGTATTTATAGGATACGCACCCTATAATAATCCCCAAGTGGCAGTTGCTGTAGTCCTTCCAGGTGCAGGATACGGTGCGACAGCAGCTGTGCCGGTTGCTAGAGATATTATGGACGCGTATTTTAAGGAGCATCATGAATTCTTTCCAAAATCACAGTGGACAAATACATCGATTCCAAAATGATTTTTACGTTTGGAAATTTGGGTTTATAGTTAACTATGCTGTTGGCTGTTGTTTTGAAATTCGTGAGGGAGCCGTCTGCAAAATAACTTCAACGGTTGTTCCTTTATTTACCTCACTCTCAATCGACAGGTTTCCGTGATGCTCCAAGATGATTTTGTGGCTCACCATAAGTCCAAGCCCAGACCCTTTTTCCTTTGTTGTGTAAAATGGTTCGCCAAGTTTTGAAATGGACTCAGCTGGTATACCGCACCCTTCATCTGTAAAGCGAATAACAATTTGGTTTTTGTCCGCCAATTTCGCCTGAACGGTTAGATTTCCACCGTTAGGCATCGCTTCAATGGCGTTTTTCATAATGTTTAGAAACACTTGCTTTATCTGGCTCTCGTCGCACAACACGAGCGGCAGTTCATCATCAATTTCTTCGATGATTTTAATATTGTTTTTCCTAGCCTGGATGCTCACAAGAGTAACAATTAAATGGAGTAGGTTCAAAACGGATTGTTCTTTGTAATTTACGGTTTCTGGTTTGGCTAATAGCAACAATTCGTCGACAATAGAGTCGATACGCTCCAGTTCGGAAACAATCATATCAAACTGTGTCTTGTTGTAATGATTCTCCGACTCCCAAACTTCCAAGGTCCATTTAATGGCAGCTAAAGGGTTGCGAATTTCGTAGGCAATAGCTGAAGCCAATTGTCCAACTGCGGCAATTTTGTCTGATTTGCGTAGTATTTCTTCCGTTCTTTTCCGATTTGTGATATCAATTCGAAACGACACAAATTGATATGGTCTTCCGTTTTCGTCTAAACAAGGAACAATGGTTGTATCCATCCAATAGTACGTTCCGTCTTTTGCCTGATTCCGAATATCCCCGCGCCACACCTTACCGCTGACTATGGTCCTCCAAAGGTCTTTAAAAAATTCTTTTGAATGGTAGTTAGAATTAATAATGCGGTGATTTTGCCCCAATAGTTCTTCTTGTGTGTATTTTGAGATCTCACAAAATTTCTTGTTTACAAAGAGGATTGTTCCCTTGTGGTCAGTAATGGCGACAATCAGTGACTCGTCTAATGCGTAATTTACATCGGTGAGTTTCTTCAGGGCGTACTCAATGCTGTCAATGGTTTGTTTTAGCATGTGTATCAACCCCTTTCCGCCCAAATATCACCTGTTTATATAATAGTACTATAAGACTAAACGAATAGTCCATTAATACTATTGTACTCTGTTTTATTAGTAAGATTTAAGTTAAAAGCCTGAGCTGTAACTGAATTAATTCTCGGATAAGGTCACTTTTAGTTCCATGCTTTTCTTCGATATGTATAATGACCTGTTGTAAAATGGAAGATGATTGTTCGGACGGTATTTAAATTGTTGTGTGGCTTAAAAGGAGTCGTTACTTTGGAAAAACTGCCTTTGACGTCGAAAGATATTCTGGCGGAAAGAATCGGATGTATTCGTGAAGAATTCCCAGAAGTATTTTCGGAAGGGAAAATCGACTTTGAAAAATTGAAATCGGCCCTAGGGGAATTTGTGGGTAATGGGCATGAACGCTACGGACTGACATGGGCGGGGAAAAGTGAAGCTGTCCGAAATGTTCAGATACCAAGTGCAGGAACTTTGCTGCCAGTTCTAGAGGAATCCGTCAACTTTGATTCCAGTGACAATCTTGTTATCGAAGGAGACAATCTGGAGGTTTTAAAGTTACTTCAGAAATCCTACCACGGTAAAATCAAGATGATTTACATTGATCCACCTTACAATACAGGTCGTGAGTTTATCTATCCTGATAACTTTCGCAAGGGATTGGGCGACTATCTTCGATATTCAGGGCAGGTTGACGGGGATGGCGTTAAACTCTCGACAAAGACGGATACAGAAGGACGCTATCATTCGAAATGGCTTAATATGATGTACCCAAGGCTGTTTCTGGCGAGAAATTTATTGGCAGATGATGGAGTCATTTTTATAAGTATAGATGAGATTGAATTTGCTAAACTGCGCCTTTTATGCGACGAAATCTTTGGCGAAGAAAACCATATTGCTGATTTGGTATGGCAGAACAAAAAAGGCGGCGGGAACGACGCTAAATATGTTGCTGTAGAACATGAGTATATCCTCATGTACGCAAAAAACGAAGTGTCGCTCCATCATCTTTTTGAGCCTTATAAACCGGAATATTTACAGAGATATAAAGATGAAGATGAAGTTTCAAGGTTTTATTGGGACACGTTTAAAAGAAAGTCCGGCAAGCAGTACTATCCTATAACTTGTCCAGACGGTACTGTTCTGCAATACGATGAATATGGAAATGAAATAAGCTGGCTGCGCTCCGAGGAAAGATTTAAGTCAGATGTTAAAAAAGGTGATATTCGGTTTGTTAAGACGGATTATGGTTGGTCTGTTCAGTTCAAACAAAGATTACCCCAAGGGAAAAAACCAAGAAGCATTTTTTTAGAAGAATCCATTCTTACAGACAAAGGCACGACGAGTTCTGGAAGTGAACAGGTTCTTAAATTGTTTTCACAAAACATATTTCCGAATCCTAAACCGATAGAGTTGATAAAGCATTTAATAGGGTTTTGCACTCACACGGATGATTATGTATTAGACTTTTTTGCTGGGTCCGGAACTACAGCACAAGCTGTTCTCGAACTGAATCGAGAAACGAACTCGAATCGTAAGTTCATTATGGTTCAACTTCCTGAATCTACTGGTGACACGACGTATCCATTTATTACAGACATTATGAAAGAACGGATTAGAAAGGCGATTATGAATGAAGAAGGTCTCAAAATTGCTGGATTTCGAACACTCAAACTTTCCTCAAGCAATTTCAAAATTTGGGATCAGTCTGTAAACAACGGGAAAGAACTTGAAAATCAATTGCGTCTTTTTACAAACAATGTTATTCCTGGACGCTCTAATCTTGAAATTTTATATGAAATCATCCTGAAGTCAGGTCATCTTCTTAGCACGAAAGTTAAAAGTGTGCAACAAGACAATGGTGTGTTGTACTTTGTTGAAAACGGAGAATTAGTCGTGTGCCTTCATTCAAAGGTAACAAGTGATATTTTTGAATCTATTGTTCAGAAACACCCCCTGCAAGTTGTATGCCTCGATGCAGCCTTTGCAGGCAACGATATCCTTAAAACAAACGTTAAACTTGAAATGGAAGCGCACGATATTGTATTTCGGACAATTTGATTTGGCTCCTGTCATGAATTAAACGGGATTCGGGAGTGTTGAGAGTGAAAATTAAGTTT
Source organism: Bacillota bacterium (assembly GCA_021820805.1). Next base: position 1,313 of record JAKADF010000257.1, on the reverse strand, counting down.
GATAAACAAGAGCAGCACCAACTTGACGGGATAAATGCAGTGATTGATGTCTTTGACGGACAACCGAGTGCATCTGGCCAATTTGAAATGCGCTTAGATGCCGGGTTCGGTGGGCGCATGACAGAACTTGGTTTTGGGAACCAGCTGTTGATAGATTGGAGAACGATTTTAGCGAACGTTAGTCGGATCCAAAAGAGAAACGATATCAATCAAGCGGATGTGCACGCAGGTATGGATTTCTCAATAGAAATGGAAACAGGTACCGGGAAAACGTATGTCTATCTTCGAACCATCTACGAATTGCATCAGAAGTATGGGTTTACGAAATTTATTATTGTAGTTCCAAGTGTTGCAATCCGTGAAGGCGTTATGAAAAACCTAGAAATAACAAGGGAACATTTTAATGAGATTTACGGACGGCAACCTGTCGAATCGTGGGTATATGATTCAAAACGGGTTTCCACTCTGCGGCAGTTTGCCGCCTCAAATGAGCTTCAAATCCTAATCATTAATATAGACGCTTTCAATAAGAAGGCGAATAACGTTATTTACCGGGAAAATGACCGGTTGTCGGGTCATAAACCAATTGAATTTATCCAGAGTACGCATCCCATTGTCATTCTGGATGAGCCGCAGAATATGGAGACTGCTCAGGCAAGAGAGGCAATCCACCGTCTAAATCCACTTTGCACGCTGCGGTATAGTGCAACACATCGAAAAATCTACAATCTATTGTACCGGATTGGTCCGGTAAAGGCATATGAGTTGAAACTTGTAAAGAGAATTGAAGTAGATTCTGTAATTGATGAGCCAGATTTCAATCGTCCTTTCATTCGTGTCGAATCCATTGCGACGACAAAAACGAAGATTACAGCAAAGTTGACTATTGATGTTCAGGGCGAGCATGGCCCGGTACGCAAGGCATGCAGCATCAGCCGCAATGGAACAGATTTATTTGAAGTATCTCATGGGCGAAACGCCTACGAGGGATACATTGTAGACCATATTGATGCAGGCAGCGGTTATATTGCTTTTACGAATGGGCTTATTTTACAAGTTGGACAAGCTTCTGGAGCACATCAAGATAATGTGATGAAGGTCCAGATATATGAAACGGTCAAAGAACATTTGGAGAAAGAGCTAAAGGTTTTACAAGAGTTCCCGGTTGGGAAGCGCCTTAAGGTTTTGTCCCTTTTTTTTATTGACAGGGTTGCCAATTACACGAGTTCAGAAGGTAAAATACGTAAATGGTTTGAAGAAGCGTATCAGGATTTGTCTAAAAAACCTCGATATAAAACTTTAAAGTTGCCGCC
>JAKADF010000256.1 GCA_021820805.1 Bacillota bacterium | reverse complement strand
CGTTAGGACCGTTCTTTGTGGCATCTTTATATGCATTTACAAATTGCTTAATTCTCTGCTCCGGTACAGGTAACCCAAGTTTGTTCGCAAATTGTTTTGCAAGTTGCTCTACTTCACTTGGATTCTGCCACTGTTCAGGTTTTACCTTCTTTACATCGTCCAGTATCTCAAATATAGCTTTGCGCTTACCTGTTAGATTGCTTTTTAAATTATTCATTGCGGAACCTTGTTCTGATACTGGCTGTGTGGTTGCGTCTGGTGCCTGGACAACCGGAACAGCCTGCTTTTTAACGTTTACCTTCGCCTGAGATTTTGCTCTAGTACGTTTTACTGGCTTCTTCGGCACGCGCGATTACCCCCTCATCCATTCCACTCGCGTGGGAAAGTCTCTCCATACCTTATGAGAAAGAACGGGGATATGCCTCTCACAGACGAAAAAACGGGCAGATCTACAAATCTGCCCGTTTCAAAACTTAACATATAAATTTAGTCTTGTTGTTTATGAATGGGGACGGCGGCTTTTGTGCGTTGCATTATCGCTTCTGCGACCTCGGCCAAAGCTATCCCTTTCTCCCATGTAGCCGTTTCGACGCGGTCCGGAAGAATGGCCATCCCTGCGCCCATCACGGCGTCCATCACGACGTCCGCCATCTCTACGCCCTCCCAATTGTGCTTGTGCACGTCTTGCGCGAGCGGGTTGCTCTTCGGTTAATTGAATTGGAATTTCCTCTGTATCCTTCGTCATTAACTTAAGTGCAGCTGCAACAACCGAAATGGAGTCGTTGTCTTCTAAAAGTTCCTCTGCCATCGATTTAAATCCGCCAAAGTCATCAGACTCAATGACATCAACAAGCTGTTCCATCGCAACACGTTGCTTGCCTTCCATCGCTTCTGCAAACGTAGGCACAGGCAGCTTTGCAATTCGTCGCTTAGTTACACGCTCAATTTGATGCAAATACTCAACCTCACGAGGTGTTACAAATGTGCTGGCAATTCCTTCTTTACCCGCGCGTCCTGTACGTCCAATTCTGTGTACATAACTATCAACGTCTTGCGGCATATCAAAATTGTACACATGAGTAACACCTGTTACGTCGATGCCGCGAGCCGCTACATCTGTAGCAACCAGGATTTCAATATTCCCTTCCCGGAACTTTTGCATAACCGCGTCACGCTGCCGCTGGCTTAAATCACCGTGAATCCCGTCAGCCAAATAGCCGCGCGTCTGTAAAGCACTGATAAGCTCGTCAACACGACGTTTGGTTCTCCCGAAGACAATCGCAAGCTCGGGATTTTGAATATCAAACAGCCGAGTTAACAAATCAAGCTTCTGTCTTTCTCTTACCTCGTAGTAAACTTGCTCGATGCTCGGTAATGTAACTTGATGGTCCTGAGTAGTGATGACTTCACTATTGCGTAAAAACTTTCGTGCCAACTCACGTACACCGGGTTTCATGGTTGCGGAGAACAACAATGTTTGCCGTTCGGTCGGACACTGGCTTAGAATTGTCTCAATATCTTCAATAAAGCCCATGTCAAGCATTTCATCCGCTTCATCCAGAACTGTGATGTTCACACTGTCGAGCTTGATTGTTCCACGGTTAAGGTGGTCGATTAACCGTCCCGGTGTTGCAATAATGACATGCGGATGGTTCCTCAGCGCACGGAGCTGTCGGGATATATCCTGTCCGCCGTATACAGGCAATGTCTTAATCCGCTTGAACTGGCCAACCCGAGCCAATTCTTCTGCCACTTGAATACACAACTCGCGCGTTGGCGTTAAAATCAACCCTTGGATGTTTGGTACTGCTGTATCAACTGCTTCTACCATTGGGATAGCAAATGCAACGGTTTTCCCTGTTCCTGTTTGGGCTTGACCTATTAAGTCACGACCAGTAAGAGCTACTGGTATTGCTTTTGCTTGAATTGGGGTGGCAGATTCAAACCCCATTTGTTCAAGCGCCCGCATCACGGGGGCACTTAAATCTAAATCTGTGAATGATGCCAAACGTATTCCTCTTTTCTGTACCTATAACGATACATCTTAACGAATTTGTACCTAGTATTTGTTTTCTCCTGTTCGAACCATTCCATAACTAAGCAGCATCGTCATTTTAATTTTACTCGAATATACCCTTAAATGCATAATCTGTGCCAATGATATTGTTTCCAATTTGCATATAATAAAAAAGTGAACGGTTTTTTGAAAGGAAGTAGGCTATGAAAATCGTTTTAAAATGGTTCACAACCATTCTTCTCTGTATGTTTCTAATGGGATCAACCAGTTATGCATCTGTGCAGAACTTTGCACCGGCAGTTTCCAATACAACGCAGACGCACCAACAAGTGCCTCAAATTTCGAATGCATCCAACAAAGATTTCGTACACACAAACAACAATATACTTTACTATCGCAGTTCTTATCACTCAGGATTCCGAGCACCTTCATCACGTGTTAGCAAATCCCGTTATTCCGGATCGCGCAGTACGTATGGCTCTACAGGAACACGCTCTGTATTTGGGGGCGGATTCGGATCACATTTATTCTCCTTTGGAGCAGGATGGTTCCTTGGGGGGCTGTTTCATCCATTTGGAGGATACTACGGCGTTGGGTATCACTCATTCTCAATATATCATATTTTGTTCGACATTTTTATTATTTGGGTTATTTGGCGAGTGATTCGGAGAATCTTTCGATAGGGGATTTTAAAAAATGCGAATCTACTTTTCTGAACAAGATGTTGTCGATGCTTGCTCTGTATATCTGGCCCATCACCATCACCGAAGGCCAGAAGATGTACAAGTCGATTTGCAGGCAGATGAAATACGCGGTTTTAGTGCAGAAGCCAAGGTTGGCTTCCGAACGGTGCTCATGACTGAGCAAGAAATGATTGATGGAATTGCCCTTTACCTGTCCGAGTATCACGGATTTAATCCGCGGGAACTGCGTATTGACTTGCAGTTCGAGGACGGGCAAGGAATAGGAGCACAAATCATGGTAGACTAGGGATTTTAACTCCGTTCATTTTTGTCCTGTAGTATTGTATATTTAAGGTATTGGAGGGATGCTTGAATGTACGTTTATGACGAGCAATCAAGTGGAATTTCTTTTTCGGCTTTTACATTCTGGGGAAATTTATTTTTGTCGATTCTTTTCGCAGTAGCAATGGGATACGTTGGGGTCATGTACAATGCAACTCTTGCACCATATACGTTTGCTTTATGGATCGTTGAATTCGCAATGCTCTTGGCAGTTGGGTTCATGCGCAAACGCCGTTCAATGTCATACGCAATGGCTTATGGATTTACCGGTCTCAGTGGTTTAGTTGTAGGAGCCGGCATCGGTTCAAATCCAATGTATATGCGTGTTGTTGGTACATCTGCCATAGAGACTTTAGGCCTCTTTGCAGTGTTATCCTTGATAGCTATTCTTAGCGGGGAAGTTTTCATGCGGTTTGGCAAGGCACTGTTTGCAATGTTAATTGCGCTCATCATTGTCGACGTGATTTCTTTCTTTGCGTTTAAGACCGCGGCTGACCAATTGGTACTTTCAAGCGTCACAGGCCTTTTATTCTGCGGTTTTATTTTGTACGATGTACAGCGCGCCTACCGGAAGCAGCATGCTGAAACCGTTCCAATGCTAATCGTGAACATCTATTTGGATATTTTAAACCTGTTCCTCAGCATCTTGAACGTCAACGCATTTTTCTCTAGAAAATAATTGTCTTCAACGAAATTTCTAGTCTGATTTCCATAAAAAGAGCGGTTGAAACCATACGAAGCCAAATCAACTTGGTATGGGTTTAACCGTTTTTTCTTTTTCGAAATAAATTTTGACTTAGACATGAAGAAAAGAAGCAATTTTATGCGGGATTCCAGGAAGAATGATGTATACTTATTTGCGGCTTGTAATGATTTAAACGGGACAAGCAAACAAAAACTTAATAAAAATTAATTAAAAGGAGGTTGCCCTGTGCAATCATTTTTTCGTGGGATCCCGTTGTCCATTCAACACGTTTTCGCGATGTTTGGCGCAACAGTTCTTGTCCCAATATTAACAGGTCTTGATCCTGGTGCGACACTTTTTGCAAGTGGTATTGGCACACTTATCTTCCACCTCATTACACGTGGAAAGGTGCCGACTTATCTCGGTTCCTCGTTTGCTTTTATTGCTCCACTCACGCTTTTCGTTACGAAATACCACTCACCTGCAGAGGCAGCAGCCGGACTTATCAGTGTTTCCGTAGTCTATGGTCTCGTATCACTGCTTGTTGCAACAGTTGGATTTGCAAAAATCCGTGAAATTATTCCTCCTGTCGTCGTTGGCCCTGTTGTGAGTATCATTGGGATGTCACTCGCAGTAACTGCAGTACAAACAGAAGCATCTGCTCATTGGGATATCGCTTTGGTCAGTTTGTTGGCAGCTGTTCTCGCATCTTTAGCGGGCACAAAACGAATGCGAATCATACCAATCTTAATTGGAATTGTTGTCGGTTACATTTATGCTGCAATTCGAGGATTTGTTGATTTTAGTGTTATTGCAAAGGCACCGATTTTTAAATTTCCTGCTTTTCAGGCCCCTCACTTTACCCTTGGCGTCATACTTGCCATGGCACCAATTGCTTTAGTTACCATGGTTGAGGACCTTGGCCACATGTTCGTATTGAATGAAATTATAAACCGCGATGTCACAAAAGATCCTGGATTTGCAACCATTCTTCTAGGCAACGGCGTTGCGACATTTATTTCCTCTTTATTTGGCGGTCCTGCACAAACAACATATGCAGAAAACCTTGGTGTTTTAGCGATGACCAGGCAATTCTCCAGTCGGATTATTCAGGGCGCTGGCCTTATTGCAATTATTCTTGGTGTCATCGGCAAATTTGGAGCATTTGTACATTCCATACCGACTGTGGTTATGGGGGGTATCGGAATTCTCTTGTACGGAATGATTGCTGCAATGGGCATACGGCACATGATTGAGGAAAAAGTTGATCTTAGCAACATGAAAAACCTAATCATTGTTGCCATCATCTTCATGATTGGCATCGGTTACAGCAATAATGGAATCGCTTACGCTACTTTAGCCGGTCTCATCATCTATTGGGTAGTTCCAAACTTTAATAAAAAGCAAGAAGAAACTGTGAGCACAAAGAAAATGGCCAGACAAGCGCAGTAAAAAGCGCTTCTGTGCCATACCATTTTCTTAAATTATATTTATCAGCTTTTAAAATTCACGAGCTTTAAAAGCTGTATCTTTTGTTTGATGTAACGATCCGGTCACGCGGCGCAGCGAACCGCCGCTTCGGCCACTCCGTCTGCTCATTGCTTCCGCCATAATACTCATTGCAATTTCGCTTGGCATGAGAGCTCCAATATCCAGCCCAACAGGGGCATGCAATTTTTCAAGCTCTTCATCTGTAATTAAAATTCCAGATGACTCTATATCCGCAAGCAGTTTTTCAATCCTGTGTTTTGGGCCAAGCTGGCCGACGAAGGGAACATCCTCTTTTAAAACTTTGCCCAAAACTTGTTTATCGAGTTCATAGTTATGAGTCATTACGACGACAAATGTATTTTCATCCACAGGGATGGAGCCATATGCTTCCCGTTTCAAAACAAATATCTCATCGACACTCGAAAAGCGGTTACAGTTGGCGAAATCCTCTCGATGA